>JANPDB010000080.1:0-3522 GCA_031431255.1 Acidimicrobiia bacterium
CCGATCGTGACCGGCCGACGGGTCTTCTTCGGCCGCATCGACCCGGTTCAGGCCCGCGAACTCTTCATCCGGAACGCGCTGGTCGACGGCGAGTGGGAAGTCCATCACGACTTCGTCGCAGCGAACGCTCGGACCGCAGAACTGGTCACGGAACTCGAGACCCGAGCGCGACGACGCGACCTGCTGGCGGACGGCGACCGGGCGTACGCATTCTTCGACGACCGGATTCCCGAAACGGTTGCGTCGACCGCCTCGTTCAATCAGTGGTGGAAGGGAATGCGGCCCCTCCTGCCCGACTTCCTCTCGGTGAGCGTCGCCCATCTGCTCGATGATGCCGCCGCCGGAGTGCGGTGGGAGGACTTCCCCGACACGTGGCCATCGACGAACGCCCCGGCTCCGCTGACCTACGTGCACGACCCCGGTGCGGTGGACGACGGCGTCACCGCGACCGTCCCGCTCATTGCTGTGCCTCATCTCGACGAGGCGGAGTTCTCGTGGCACATCACCGGCCACCGCGTCGAGCTCGTCGACGCGTTGATACGCACACTCAACAAGAACATCAGGAGGCAGCTGATCCCGATCGCCGATCATGTCGAGAAATTCCTGGCCTCTGCCGACCCTCGTTCGGGATCGCTGATCGACGCACTCACTCGCTACGTGGCTCATTCGATCGGGTCGCCACTCACCGCGGAAGAGTTCGACATGACCCGACTCGAAGCACATCTCAGGATGCGCTTCGAAGTGCTCGACGCCGATGACTCTGTGGTGGCCGGTGGGCGCGACCTCCGACGTCTGCGTTCCGAACTGGGTGGACGTTCCCGGGCAGCACTCGCCGCCGCCATGCCCGGACTCGAGTTCGAGGCAGCGACGTCGTGGGTGTTCGGTGATCTCACCCCGCGGGTCACGACGTCACAGCTCGGATTCACCGTGCACGGCTTCCCGTCCCTCGTCGACGAAGGGCGCGGCGTGTCCGTGCGCGTGATGGTCAGCGAGGCGGCCCAACGCGAAGCGATGTGGGACGGCACGCGTCGACTTCTGCAGCTGGCGGCGACACCTTCACGTCGTGACATCCGCCGATCGATCGAAGCGACTGACCGACTCGCTCTTGCGGCAGCACCGAACGGTGACATCGAGGCTCTGCTCGACGACGCCGCCGCCGCCGTGATCGACCACGTCCTCATCGCCAACGGCGGGCCGGTGTTCACGGCCTTCGCGTTCGCCGAGTTGCTCGCCGCGGTCAAGTCCGGGTTGGGGCCAGCGAGCGCAACCATCGGCCGGGAGATCGCCCTGACACTCGTGACGTACGCCAAGCTGCAGCGAACCTTCGCGGAGATGCAGGCCCAGCCGCGGTCCCTGTCGATGTCGGCATCGATCAACGACTCCATCGAGCAGGTCGCGCGTCTCATGCGTCCGGGGTTCGCCACCCGAACCGGTGTGCGTCGGCTCGCCCACCTTCCCCGCTATCTCGACGCAGTGCTCCACCGCCTGCAGAAGCTTTCGTCCGACCCGCACCGAGACACGCCGCGGATGAACACCGCCCGGGCGCTCGAGGTGGCGTATCGGGATGCGCTGCGTTCGGCCCGGCCCGGTTCCATCGGGCTACTGGAGGTGCGCTGGATGATCGAGGAGTTGCGGGTCAGCCTGTTCGCGCAGCACCTCGGCACCGACGGTCCGATCAGCGAGCAGCGCGTCCGCTCGGCGCTTCAGGCATCCACGACCTAGCCAAGGGACAGAGCCCGCCGTTGTAAGGGGAGCGGCTGTTCGCGCGGGTCCGGCCGGCCCTCGGACTCAGCCGACAGTAACTGCGAGCACGTGGTCGATACGACGCGACGAACGACCTACCCGGAGTTCCCGCGCTCCCGGGCGGGTCGCCCAGGAGTGGGTCGCCACGTCCCAGTGCATGGCCCAGCGGGGGGCGAGGGCAATCTCGACCGAACGACTCTCCCCGGCGGCAAGCTCGACCTTGGCAAAGCCGACGAGTTGTTGCACGGCATCGTCAGGGGCGCCAGTTCCGACAGGATCATGCGCATAGACCTGGATCACCTCGAAGCCGGACCGATCGCCGCCGTTGGTGACCGTTGCCCGGATGACGCCATCACCGGCCTCGGCGCTGTCGATCGAGATGTCCGCGTAGGAAAGACCGTGACCGAAGCCGAACAGTGGTTCGCGCCCGACAGTGTCGTAGTAGCGATACCCGATGAGACGTCCCTCGAGATAGCGACCCACGCCGTTGCGCCCGGGATGGTGCTCGAAGGCCGGTGTGTCCTCGAGACGACGGGGCAGGCTGACCGGGAGCCGCCCACCGGGGTCGACGTCACCGAGGAGCACATCGGTGAGCGCATCGCCGAACTCCTGCCCGGGGAACCAGACGAAGAGCACAGCGTCGACCTCGTTGATCCACGGCATGGCAACAGGCGAACCGGCGTTCACCACGACAATCGTCTGCGCGCTTACCTTGGCCACCTCGCTGATGAGCTCGTCCTGACGACCGGGCAGGGCGATCGTGGTGCGGTCGTACCCCTCGGCCTCCCAGTCGTCGTTCGTGCCGACGATCACGATGGACGCGTCGGTCGTGGCCGCCAGCCTCGCCGCTTCAGCCACCAAGTCGTCGACGACCGGAGCGTCGAAGCCCATGATCAACCCGCGCATCATCCCGAGTCCGTCGTTGACGTATTCGACCGTGACCCGGACCGCCTGACCGGCGAGAAGTTCATGCGATGCGACGAACTGGGCCTTGCCGATGCCGAAGAACGACCCGCCGGGTGCCGCAGGCTCATCGTCGGCGACGAGCTCACCGTCGACGAAGAGCCGGGCCCGGCCGATCGATGTGAGACCGAAGGACCATACGCCGGAAACGTCAGGGGTGAACCCGAAGCTGACGCGACACGCGAAGAGCTCGCGGGTCAGCCCTTCGACCGGGTCGTCCGGCCAGATCAGGTTGAAGCGTGGGAGGACGTCCGATCGCAGCGGCGGCACCGCGTTGTTCATGTCATCTGCGGTGACGAAGTAGTCGATCGTGGCATCGGAGACCCAGTCACGCCGCGGAGGCGGAAGCGTCCGGTGGATCGTGCAGCCGACGGCGTCGAGCACCTCCACGCCGGCGCCACCCAGGCGATCGCGGAGCGATCCGAGCGGATGGACCTCGTGCACGGGATTGACCATGGCCGACCCTCCGCCCATGATCCGCCCCTTCGCTGCGTTGGGACCGATGACGGCGACGCGGCGAACCGAAGTGGTATCGAGGGGAAGGGCGTTGGCTTCGTTGCGCAGGAGCACCATGCCGGCCGCGCCAGCGGATCGGATCAGCGATCGATCCTCCGGTACGTCGCGGGTCGTCTCCGGTCCCGGTCCACCATCGGAGATGGCGCCGAGCCGATCCAAGAACGACAGCATTCGACGAGCCGCGGCCCGTACCAGCGAGGCGTCGACGGCTCCGGACTCGACGGCGGCGACGAGCTTGGCACCGCGGTCGCGCGTCGGCCCCGGCATCTCGAGGTCGAGTCCCGCCTCGATGCCCTCGAC
>JANPDB010000081.1:0-1924 GCA_031431255.1 Acidimicrobiia bacterium
GGGGGCCGGTGCAACTAACGCCATCCCCCCCAGCAACGGGGGCGTGGCCCGTCCCCGACTCGCTGGTTACGGTGTCCGGGTTGGGGCGCCTGTACCGCTTCTGGGCGCACCTCCCCACCCAACGCGCTGAGCTGACCCAGGCAAAGCTCGAAGCCGGAGCCGTCGCCACCGGTACGGTGGTGCAGGTGCGAGCTCCGTCCTCAGATCGGCGGAAAGGTATCATTGCCGGCGCCTCCGCCTACCTGATCTGGGGGCTGTTTCCTCTCTATTTCCATCGACTGCGCGAGATACCGGCGTTCGAGCTGGCAAGTCTGCGGATCCTGCTCACGAGCGCGTCGGTGTGGCTCGTGCTCCTCGTGCAGCGCGACCGCTCGTGGTTTCGCGAGCTCCTCAGCGACCGGCACCGCCTTGCCCGAGTGACGCTGGCCGGACTGATGGTCACCACGAACTGGTTGATCTACGTGTGGGCGGCGGCCAACGGTCATGTCGTCGATGCCGCCATTGGCTACTTCATCAATCCGCTCGTCTCCGTCGCGCTCGGCGTGTTCGTTCTTCACGAACGGCTCCGCCGCAACCAGAAGGCGGCCCTCGTCTTCGGGGCAGCGTCCGTCGCGGTCCTCACCGTCGGATACGGCAAGGTTCCCTGGGTGGCGCTTTCACTGGCGTCGAGCTTCGGGCTCTACGGATTCCTCAAGAAGACGACCGGGCTCGACGGGGTTCGGGCGCTGGCCGCGGAGACCTTCACCATGCTCCCCCTCGGGCTCGTCGGGCTCGCCGTGCTCGCCGTTCGACCGACGGGCATCGCCCTCACCTCGACCTCCGCCTCGACCCTGACACTGGCGCTCCTCGTGGGGATCATCACCGCAGTGCCGCTCACCATGTTCGGCATTGCCGCGACCCGCATCCCGCTCGCCATGCTCGGGCTGCTCCAGTACGTCACGCCGGTCGGACAGCTGTTGTGCGGTGTGCTCGTGCTCAACGAACGGGTCAGCACCACGAGATGGCTCGGCATCGGTTTGGTGCTCGCAGCGTTGGTGACGCTTGCCGTCGATCTCGTCGCCGACCTGCGGACGTCGCCGGTCCCGGCGTAACGCCCCCGCCAATGCAGAACGGCCGGACCCGAAGGTCCGGCCGTTCCGAAAGCAGAAGTGACGCGTGAGCGTCAGATCACATCATCCCGCCCATACCGCCCATGCCGCCGGGCATGCCACCGCCACCGCCGGCGCCAGCAGGCTCCGGCTTATCGGCCACGATGGCCTCGGTGGTGAGGAGCAGCGCAGCGATCGACGCGGCGTTCTGCAGAGCTGAACGGGTGACCTTGGCCGGGTCGATGACGCCGGCCTTCACGAGGTCGACCATCTCGCCGGTGAGCGCGTTGAGGCCGATGTTGCCCTTTGCTCCCTCGACGGCGTTGACCATCACGGCGCCTTCGAAACCGGCGTTCTGAGCGATCCAGAACAGCGGCGCCTCGAGCGACTTGCGGACCATGACGGCACCGGTGTGCTCGTCGCCCGTCAGCTTGAGTGCATCGATGGCCGAACGGGCACGGATGAGTGCTGTTCCGCCGCCGGGGACGATGCCCTCTTCGAGCGCAGCACGAGTCGCCGACAGCGCGTCCTCGATGCGGTGCTTCTTCTCTTTGAGCTCCACCTCGGTCGCCGCGCCGACTTTGATGACGGCGACGCCGCCAGCAAGCTTGGCCAGACGCTCCTGGAGCTTCTCGCGGTCCCAATCAGAATCGGTATCTTCGATCTCCCGCTTGATCTGGGCGACTCGGCCCTTGACTTCGTCGTGGGTACCGCCACCGTCAACGATGGTGGTGTTGTCCTTGGTGATCTGGATCTTGCGAGCCCGGCCGAGGAGGTCGAGGGTCACGGTGTCGAGCTTGAGGCCGATCTCCTCGCTGATGACGGTGCCACCGGTG
>JANPDB010000082.1:0-3870 GCA_031431255.1 Acidimicrobiia bacterium
CACTTCGTCCTCGGCCATCGACCAGAAGGACTCGCCTGCGCGTACGACTCGTGTTTCTCCGGAGTCGCGCAGCGTGGCCTGCGGGATGCGCGCTGCGATCGACGAACGACTCGCGGTGAACCTGGGCTCGAACACCAGGGCGAGGCTGGGTCCCGCCGGCAGCGTTTCCACGGGCTTCACCGTTGACACAGAGGTCGGCGGGGATGTTGCCGATGACGTCGGCGCGGCGAGTCGGGGGAGGATCGTCGGTATACGTAAGATCGCCGCGTCGGCCTCGGTCGGTGGTGTCGTGGCCCGTGGAGCGGGGGTGGTGGTGCGCGGCTGTTGCGGCAGGTCGGGCCAACGCTGGCCGCCGGTGGCATCGTCGGCCACGACCGCCGGACGAGACCCCGCGAGAGCGGAGCCAGCGGACGAACCGACGAGCGCCAGAGCCACCGTGCCGACGAGTGCCTGGCGGACGAGGCGGTTGAAGGGGAGCCGCGCGAGCCGCGTCGATGCGGCCGCTCGCCGCGGGACACACATCACGGCGAGCAACCCGAGCCAACTGAGGAACGTGACCGACCCGACAAGAAGGAGGACACGCAGAACGCGCAACGCCGCGAGCCCGGGCGGGCCGTCGCTCCACGAGCCCAGGTGATGAGGTGGTCCGGCGAGCCCGAGCGGGGATCGTCCGAGGAGGATCGCGACGAGGACAAGGCCGACTGCGGCACTCAGGAGGAGTAGGAGCTCCCGGCGTGCCTCACGCTGCTCTTCTCGAGTGTCGATGGGTTGCCGCGTCGGAACGTGAGAGGCGGGAGTCGCGAGGAGCATGGGGTGATCCTGTCGACCGTCGGCCCCGCAGTCGAGCCGCCGACGGTCGACTCCGCCATGACGTGGTGCCAGCGGTGGATCGACGCGTCCGCACGTCTCGTCGTGTCATGAGGACGAGCGGGGATACGCCCGGGCGGTTGCCCGGATCGTCCAGTCGGGGATCGGAAGCGCGCGTAGGAAGTACGACTTCACGGTGGCAGACGCAACGACTTCGACGCCCGCACTGTCGACGCGGGTGATGTCGATGCGGTCGATTGTGACCTCATCGCCGACTCGGCCGCGTAGGTTCTGTCCGACGACGGTGTGAAGGCGAGCGTCGTCGTCGTAGAGCGCGATGCCTTCGCCTTGGTAGATGCCGTCGGGATCGACGGCGGCGACGGCGTCGTTGGCCACCGCGTCGACCGTCGCCGAGAGTTCGCGTTGCATAAGAAACGCGTGCGCGGCGTTGATCGTGACCGCAGCGAACATCGCCACGATGATGATCGCCGCCGGTAGCAGCAACATCGCCGAACCGCGCTCGCGGCCGGTTGTCGACCCCGACGGCGGGCTCGGGTCAGACGCCACAGTCGACCTCGCCGGGCACGCCGCCGCGGAACGGGTCGATGCGCGACCTATGCGTCGCGCTCACGGTCTTCGTCCCTCCGAACGACCCGAGAAACGGAACGGCGATCAGCGGGATGTCGACGGTGACCCGAATGGCGATCGGCTGGCAGCGCTCGAAGCGCTCGGTTGTGGTCTCGGCGGTCCAGCGCTCGGGAAACCGCGACGAGAGCAACTCGCTCGCCTCAGCACGCGCGGCCACTTCGGCCGTTCCGGGCGTGTTCTCCTCCACATAGGCCTGCACGGCGTTACGGGCGGCGCTGCTCACGGCCATCTTGGCATCGAGGACCGCCCAGAGGTTCGCAAACACGAAGACGAGCCCGACGATCAGAACGACGCAGCCGGCGATGACCTCCGCCCCCGCCTGCCCCCGTTCATCGGCCGACATGGGACGGCTGCGCATGTTCATCCGGCCGCCCGGAACTGTTCGCGATGGGCTCGCGCAACTCGTTCGATCGTGCCAAAGGGCTTCAGCGCGGCCAACGGTCCGATGCCCGGTCCACGGGCCGAAACCGTGACGACGATGTCCCCGCCGGTCTCGTAGGCGCGCATACGGACTCCTGGACCGAGGCGTTCCGAGGCGATGCGAGCCTCGTTGTCCGGGTCGAGTGCGGCGTTCCGGGCGAGGCGTCGGGCCAGGTCGTCGGCGACACCGGTGACGACGGTCCGCCGGTACATGGTGACGAGCACCTCGACCGATACGAAGACCGTGGCGAGCACGAGGAACGTGCCGATGATCGAGGTGATGAGCCCGGAGCCGCGTTCGCCCCGCTGCTCAGGCCTTGTCACTTGATCGACGCGACCTTCTCCTTCGCGGTGTCGCCGCTGTCCTTCGCGATGCCGCTGAACACGACGAACATGGCGGCGCCGATCACCGCCATGATGAGCACAGCAATCGCCAGGGAGATGACTCCTTCGCCCTCCTCATGGCGGGTCCTACGTCGAGCGATGCCCGAGGCCGAAGGGGGCGTGCCCTCGACGTTGCCGTGGCTCTGGATGTCCGTATGCATGTCGTTTGTCCTTGGTGTGTTGGTGGTGGATGGGAAGATCATTCGGCGCACGGCGCTCACGACGAGAAGAAACTCAGCGCGCGTAGGAAGGGGAGGGCGAGGAGCATGCAGCCCGGGACGAGTGCGGCGACGGTCACGGGGATCCATACCTGCTGACCTTTGCGTTCGACCGCGGCGAGGAGCTCGCGGTGGCGCTCTTCGCGTCCGAGCTGGGCCTCGTCGGACACGAGGCGTCCGAGGTCGGCACCCTGGTCGGCGAGTGACAGGATCGCCGCCAGACGACCAACCGCAGGAACATCGGCGATCGCCGTCCACTCCTGCAAGGACTCGCGATAGCTGTTGCCGCGACGAACCGACCGGAGCAGCCGGGCAATGTCCTGCGATGCCGGCCCACGAGAGCGATCGGCGATTCTCTGAAGTGTGCCTCCAAGGCTCCATCCGGCATCGAGGAGCATCGCCATCTGCTCCTCGACCACCGGCAGCTCGATAGCGACGTCGCGCTTCCAGCGCTGCGAGGCCAAGGCCAGCCGCTGCTCATCGATGAGAAGGGAAAGCGCGGGGGCGGTGGCGACGACCAGGAGTGCCAATGCACCGGGCAGACCCAGCACCGCGGCGAGGGCTCCGGCGCCAAGCAGTGCGAGCGTGGCGTGGCCGAGCTGGGCGACGCGGAACTGGGTCGGTGTGACCCCACGATGGAGCCGCTCCAGACGTGTTGACAGGTCCTCGTTGATGCCGACGGCCCGCGCTGCCCATCCGCCGACGTGTTCGGCCGCTGGTCCGAGCGCGTCGCGAAAGCTACGCGCGCCGAGGATTCGGGGGCGACGATCGGGAAGGCCCGGCGTGTGGATTCGGAGCCGCGCTGCGAGATTGGGCTGACGGAACCACGGTGCCCGAGCCAGAAGCATCGAGAGACCGGTCGTCCCGAGGACGGCAGAGAGCCCGAAGAGACGGATCACGGTTCCCGTCCCGCAGTCAGCGCGATACGAGGTTCCGTCGGCAGACGCAGGATCGCCGCCGACCACCACCAGCACATGCCGATGAAGACCACGGCCAATCCTCCGACGACCTGACCCGTGGACTCCTGATACGCCGCCCGTCCGTCGCCGATGCCCAGCCCGACGAGTGCCATCGCGAACGGCACGATCAGGACGAACCAACGGGCGAACCGCACGCCGGCCTGGCGACTCGTCGCCTCGTGGCGATGGCGGAGATCGATCTGGCGATCGGCGAGCAGCCGGGCCAGTCGTCGGTCGATGTCGGTACCTCCGATCTCGTTGGCTACGAGGAGGGTCTCGAGAACGGTGTCGGCCGTCGGATCGGCAAGCCGCTCCTGAAGCATCGCCACCACCCGGGCGAAGTCTGTGGAGAGCAGCCATTCCCGGTGGGCCGCGTCGAACGCCGCGCGCATCGGTGCGGTCGACGATCGACGTCCGACATCGAGCAGCGCTGC
>JANPDB010000083.1:0-2435 GCA_031431255.1 Acidimicrobiia bacterium
AGAAGGCGAGAGAGTCTCGATGTTCACATCGCGAAACGTAAGTACACGTACCTTGGCGACGAAGCGGGCCGGACCCGGCCTATAGATGTCCCACACCCACGCATCGGTCAGTTCGAGCTCGAACCAGCTCCGACCGGACCCGTCCGTGCGCGGTTCGACCTTTACACCGTTCGCCAGATAGAAGCGGCGCTCGGTCTCCACGATGTTCGTGTAGGTCTTGACGACGTCCTTGTACTCCCGGAAAAGCTGGAGTTCGAGTTCCGACTCGTACCGCTCGAGATCCTCAGCGCTCATGCGAACCCATCTCGTTACGGATGGCCGAAACGACTCGGCGGCCACACGCGCAGCACCGCGGGGCCGATGATCGCCGACCGCTTGATGAAATGGGTGGTGTCGAAGTAGCGGCTGTCCTTCGAATCGTCGCGGTTGTCGCCCATAACCCAATACGAGTTCTTCGGCACTGTGAGCTTCTCGCCCTCGGGCCACTCGGTGGTGACACCCTTCGGAAGCCACGGCTCGGCCAGCCGCTCGTCGTTGATCCAGACGGAACCGTCCTTGATCTCGACGGTCTCGCCGGGCAGCCCGATGACGCGCTTGATGAAGTGTCGATCCTTGCGCTGGCGCGCGCCGACGAGTTCGAACACCGATTGGAGCGGACGGGCGAGCGCACTCGTCCTCGGACCGCTGTAATCGGGGTTGTCGAAGACGACGATGTCGCTGCGCCGCGGGTCACGCACCCGGTACGTCACCCGCGAGACGAGCACCCGGTCGTTGATCTTCAGCGTCGGCACCATCGATGGCGACGGAATGTAGAACGCCAGACCCACGAACGCCCGGATCAGCGACGCCAGGATGATCGCGACGATCGCGAGGATCGCATACTCACGAACGTCGCGGGCCGTCGGGACGAATCGCCGCGCCGACGACTCCGCTGGTGCGACAAGTGGAACTTCGGCCGGAGCCGGAGGAGCCGGCAGGGTCGGTGGTTCGCCGACGAAGGGCGGCTGCGACTCGTCCAGCGAACTCAGCGGCTGACCCGCTTCTCCTTGATCTTCGCGGCCTTGCCTTGCAGGTCACGGAGGTAGTAGAGCTTGGCGCGGCGGACATCGCCCTTGGTTACGACCTCGATCATGGCGATCGTGGGTGCGTGCACGGGGAAGGTGCGCTCGACGCCGACACCGTAGCTGACCTTGCGGACCTTGAAGGTCTCTCGGATCCCGTCACCCGAGCGGCCGATGACGTGACCCTGGAAGATCTGGACGCGCTCCTTGTTGCCTTCGACGACGCGCACATGCACCTTGACGAGGTCACCGGCCTGGAAGTCCGGAATGTCGGCCTTGAGGCCAGCCTTGTCGATGAAGTCGGTCAGTTGCATGTCGATACTCCGAGGCTTACCGGGCTTCGCTGGCGGACGGCGTCCGCACGATACCGGTGTCGATTTCTTGAGGCCGAGCAAGGTTACTCGGTCGGCGGAGACTCCGGAGCCGTGAGCCCGAACTCTCGAAACCACTTCTGCTCGACGGCCGTCAGACCACCCCGGGCAGCGTAGAGGTCGGGACGATCACGGGCGGTGCGAAGGATCGCCTGCACATGGCGCCAACGATCCACCTTGGCGTGGTCCCCCGAGCGGAGCACCTCGGGGACCTCCCAGCCACGGAACTCGGCGGGCCGGGTGTACTGCGGGTGCTCCAGCAGGCCTTCGGAAAAGCTCTCGACGACGCTCGAGTCCGCATTGCCCATGACGCCAGGTACCAGCCGCCCTACGGCCTCCGCGACCGCCATGGCAGCCACCTCGCCGCCGCCGAGCACAACATCGCCGACGGAGAGTTCACCGTCGGCCAGGTGGTCGTGGATCCGCTGGTCGAAGCCCTCGTAGCGACCACACACCAGCGAGAAGCCCCCCTGGGCCGCCAAGAGCTGGGCAAGTTCCCGGGCCACCGATTGGGTCAGCTTCCGACCACCGGGACCCAGCAGAAGGACCGGTCGGGAGGCAGCGCCTTCGGCGATTGCCGTCTCGACCGCGTCGAACACCGGCCCGGGGGCGAGGACCATGCCCGCACCACCGCCGAACGGCGCGTCGTCGACGGCCTGATGCACCCCGACGCCGAATCGCCGGAGATCATGGGCACGCACCTCGAGCACCCCCGAAGAGCGCGCCCGCCCGAGCAGGCTCGTCGAGGCATGAGCCTCGATCAGGTCGGGAAAGAGGGTGAAGACGCTGATCCGCGGCGTTGCCGACACCTGATCAGCCGCCGGGCCGGTCATTCGCTCGGATGCACAACGATCTTGCCGACCGTTCCCCGGTCCCCGAGACGGGCAAGCGCGTCGGCGGCATCGGCGAGGCCGACCCGTTCGCTCACCAGTGGGTCGATCTTCCCCGCCGCGTGCAAGGCCATCAGGTCGTCGTGGATGACGTCATTGATCTGCGGTTCATG
>JANPDB010000084.1:0-5953 GCA_031431255.1 Acidimicrobiia bacterium
CACCCATCCACTCGTCCACTCCGTCGAGCGCAAATACGCCGACGTGAACGAGATCGAGGTCGACGACGCCGAGCTGCAGTCCGACCTCGTCCTGCTCGGTCACTATCACATCCACACCACCGTCCGACCGGGGGTCTGGTACGCCGGCTCGACCGACACGTTCGGTTTCGCCGATGATCCCGGTCGTCCGAAGGGCTTCCTGTCGGTCGAGACCGAGTCCGGAAAGGCGACCCATCACGGGCTCGGGGGACAGCGCATCCTCTACACCGCGCCGGTGATCCCGGCCTTCGGCATCGGCCCGGCCGAGTTGCAGAGCGCCCTTGCCGAGGCGTTCGTCTCGGCGCCGGCCGGTTCCGTGGCCCGGATCGAGGTCGACGGTGTCGACCCCGACGTCTACCGACTCGTCGACCTCCATGCGATCCGAGACGCCGCGGCTCATTTGCTGCACATCAACGTCACGCCCCGGTTCGGCACGGTGGTGGCGCCCGTCGAGGACCTGCCCGATCTGGCCACGCTCTCGGCCCGGTGGCAGTCCTTTGTCGCCGGCCAGGTGTTGGACGACATCGATCCCGAAGCCGTGCTCCGCACGGGCAGTGACTACCTCGAAAAGGCGATCGATCGTTCGCTGGACCTGGGTTCGGAATGACCGGTTCGATGGGGGCGTAATGGAAGTCCGCTCGATCTCTCTGCGCAACTTCCGCGTCTTCGAGAACCTCGATCTCGAGCTCCCGCCCGGACTCGTCGGCATCTACGGTCCGAACGGGGCGGGAAAGTCGAGCCTCCTCGAGGCGATCACGTGGGCGCTCTACGGGCGGGCCCGCACCCCGAAGCAGGGCATTGCCACCTCGGGGACCACGGGCGAGTGCGTGGTCGAGCTCGGTCTCGATCACGACGAGCATCACTACGTCATTCGCCGGAGCATCAGCGGGATCAACCACACGGTGAAGGCCCGGGTCACCACCGCCGGCCAGGTCGTGGCCGACGGCCCGACCGAAGTGGGCCGCTACGTCCGGGCGCTGCTCGGCATGGACGAGAACGCGTTCCGTTCGTCGGTCTTCGCCGAACAGAAGCAACTGGCGGCGTTCAGCGACCACACCGCCGATCAGCGCCGTCGTCTCGTCCTTTCACTGCTCGGCATCACGCCCATCGAGAAAGCCCGTGACGAGGCGCGCACCGACGCACGCACCGCAGAGAGCGACTACCGGCGGCTGGTCGGGGGCCTTCCCGACACCGACGAACTGGAGGCCCGGCGGTCGGAGATCGACCTCCTGGTCATGGCCCAGACCGCCGAAGCCGCCTCCGCCGCCGCCACGCTCGATGCCGCGAACGTCGAACGCCGGGCGCTGGCGGACGCGATGCGAGCGTCGGACGATGCCCGCCGACGGGACGAGGTCATTCGCAACAGCGGCCTCGCCGCCCGACGGGAGCGAGATGCAGCGTTGTCGCGGATCGCTGAACTCGACGTGGAGCAGGCGGAGATCGTTGCCGCCACGCAGGCGTTGCCGGCCCTCGAGGCCCAACTCGCCGATTTTGATTCGACGGCCGCGGAGGAGCGCATCCGTGCGCTCAGTGAGTTTGCCGCCGCGCTTCGAAGGCTTGACGCCACGGAGGCGACCCCGGGGTCCGTCCAGGTCGCTACCGCGCCCGACCCGTCGATGCTCCGCGCGGCCGAAAGCGACGCCGCCGCATGCGGTGTCGACGCGGCCGGGGCCAGGGCGGCTCACGATGCCACGCAACGGGAGCTCACCTCAGCGTTGGCGCGTGCGGCGGCTTCCTCGTCGTTGAAGGACCAGGTCGCCTGCCCGACCTGCGGACAGGAACTGGCGGGCGGATCCCAGGCGGTGATCGCCCATTTCGGGGCCGAGGCCGACGATGCGCGTCGTCGGGAGTCGTCGGCGAAGGCGACCCTCGTCGATGCGCAGGGGGCGCTCACGCGGGCAGAAGCAGCCGTCATGAGCGCACGTCGGGCATTCGCCGCCGCCGAGGCGGCGTGGGAGAAGAACCGCTCGCACCGGGCTGCGATCAGTGCGGCCAACGACCTCGTGGTTCAGGCGGCGGCCGCGGTGGCCGAGTCCGTCGGCGCCCCGGTCACGGCAACAGACGACCTGCCGGCGATGATCGATGCGCTTCAGGCGAAGGTGCGAGACGTAGCGACGGCGCGTCAAGAACGTGATCGTCTCGTCGGCCGGCGCCAGCGCCTCGAACGTCTCACGAGCGAACGCCTCGATGCCCAGGGACGGTTGTCCGATGCCGATGAACGTCGGCGCCAACTCAAGGCCGAACTCGATGCCGTCGCCTTCGACATTGCCGAACATGGGGCTCTCGCCGCCCGGGTCGAGGACGTCGAACGCGTCGCTGAACAGGCGCTGCGCCTCTCTCGCGAGCGGGAAGCAACCCTGAATGCGACGCTTCGAGAGCAGACGATGGTCGTCGCCCGGCTGGACCAGGTGAGTGAACAGAGGATTCGGCTCGGTGAGCTCTCCACCCGGGCAGTGCTCCTCGGCCGCACGGCGGAGTTGCTGTCCGGCTTTCGCGCCGCCGTCGTCGCCACGGTCGGGCCGCGGCTGAGCACCCAGGCGTCAGAGCTCTTCCAGTCGCTGACGGGGGGCGACTACGACGGATTGCAGGTGGATCCCGAGACCTATGAGATCCAGATCATCGATCAGGGCGTGGCCCACCCGACCACGCGGTTCTCCGGATCCGAGGTCGACCTCGCCAACCTTGCGCTTCGCGTCGCGATCAGTGAGCAGGTCCGGTTTCAAGCCGGCGGCCAGGTCGGCCTGCTGGTGCTCGACGAAGCGCTCGGGAGCCTCGACGGCGACCGCAAGGACCGTATGCTGACGGCCCTCACGCAACTCTCAGGCCGGTTCCGTCAGATTCTCGTCGTGACGCATGCCGTCGAAGTGAAAGAGCAGCTGCCCGAGGCGATTGAGATCGTCAAGATCGGACGTCGCCGATCGACGGCACGCATCGTCGGCGGCGCCTGGTGAAGGTGGATCCGGTGTTGCACGACACCCCGACCCGAGTTCATTTTGTGCCTGGGACCAGCGCTGTTGCCCTCGTGGTCGTACGTCACGTCACCATTTGCACTGATTGGCGCGATATCGCCCGAGCGCAGCGTTACACTCCGCGCTCCCCAAACCGGCTGGATTTCCATGAGTGACGACGATCTCGACGAAGAACTAGAACTCGAAGAACCCATCGAACCCGACGCCGAACCCTTCGGTGAGGGGGAGGACGTCGACCTCGATGCCGACTTCGAACTCGATGAAGAGCTTCTCGAAGGCGGCGACCTCGAGGACGACATCGACCCGGATCTCGACGACGATCTCGTCGTGGGCGAGGAGCTCGAGCTCGACGTCGATCTCGAGGTGGCCGTCGAAGAAGCGCCGGCGATGCCCGAGGCGCCCGGCGCCGCCGACGACGAGGAAGAGGAAGATCTCACCGATCCCGACGATGTCGAAGCGAGTCTCGACGACATCCTCAAAGATCGCCTGGTCATCGAGGACGACGGCCCCGATGATGACGATGACGAAACGCCTGACCTCGATGATCGGGGAGAGGGAGCGTCCGTCGTCATTCCCCGGCGACCCGACGAGTTCGTCTGCCAGTCGTGCTTCCTGGTGAAGCACGTGAGTCAGATCGCCGACGACGCCAAGCAGCTCTGTCGCGACTGCGTCTGAGGGCACGAACGGTCATGGCCCGTCACGCGCGTCCGGAGGAGCGCACCGGCGACCCGAGTGGGCAGTCGGCACGCACTGACGCGCCGACCGACGCGGCGGTGGGTCCGGGTGTTCCTTCGGAACTCTTGCGCGACGCGCAGCGCGCCGCGGTCGATCTCCTGTTCTTCGCTCCGATCGGGTTCGCGAAGCGAGCTCGGAAGCTGCTCCCTGATCTGATCCGGGAGGGCCGGTCGACTGCGGCCTCGGCGCGGACGATCGGGAAGTTCGTGACTCCCATCGCCCGGAAACAGGGCACCAAGCTGGTCAAGGCCAAGGTGGCCGAGATCACCGGATCAACGTTGCCCAAGAGCCGGCCGGGACCGCGCTCGGTGGAGACGGCGGAGGGCCCGCCGGCTAGCGCACGAACGGCGAAGCCGAAGGTTGCCCGGCCGGGTACGACCGGCTCGGCGGAAGCCTCTCCGAAGGATCCGTCGATACCGCACGAACCGTTCGCCGGCTATGACCACCTGGGTTCTGCTGCAGTCGTGGCCCGGCTCGGAGAGTTGTCAAGAGCCGAGCGCTCCGCTGTGCGTGCGTATGAGACGGCGAACCGCAACCGCCGCACGGTCCTCGGTCGCCTCGACCAGCTCGAACCGTCGCGGTAGCGGTGCACGTGTTCCTCCGGCCCGCCCTCGCGTCCGACGTCGACGTGATCGCCGGCCTGATCGAAGCCGTCCACGCCGAGCTGGCCCCCGAACGCGGCGGCGCAGTGTGGCTCGTCTCCGAGGCCCGCGCACTGCCGCTTCGGCCGTCGATCGTGGTCGACATCGGCGCTCCCGACGTGCACGTGAGCGTGAGCGGTATTGATGACGTGGTGCTCGGCGTAGCCGTGACTCGAATCCGCGATCTGCACGACGCGACTCGGGTGGCCTTCGTGGGCGAACTCGTCGTCGATCCGCAGGCGCGGGGTGTCGGCCTCGGCGTCGGGCTCCTCGACGATGCCGTCGTCTGGGCGCGCGGGATGGGCGCGGTCGGCATCGAGTCCACCGCGCTGCCGGGGCAGCGCGCCACCAAGAACTTCTTCGAGGCGGCGGGGATGAAGGCACGTCTGCTCACCGTGTACGCGTCCCTCGTCGACGAAGCGCCCGGCGATGAAGCGCCCGCATCCGTGGAGTCGGACGTCGAGGGGCTCCGCGGGTGAACTTGTCACGACGGCCCGAAATCTGCGTCGGGGCAATTGCGCGTCGAGATGACTCCCTGCTGCTGATCGAGCGCGGACGGGGGGCCGCCGTCGGTGAGTGGTCGGTGCCGGGTGGTCGCGTGGAGTTCGGTGAGAGCCTCGCCGAAGCGGCACGACGCGAGACAGCCGAGGAAACCGGTCTCGAGGTTGTCGTCGGCGATGTCATCGGATGGGTGGAGCGTGTCTCGGCGGAGCATCACTTCGTCATCGTCGACTTTGCCGTCACGGTGGTTGGCGGAACGCTCCGCGCAGGGGATGACGCGGCCGATGTGCGATGGGTCGCCGTGAACGACCTCGGCTCCGTGAAGCTTGTCGACGGCCTGCTGGTGTTCCTGCAAGAGCACGGCGTGATCGACATCTGAGGGAAACGTGGCTTCGGGGCGCCCCCGATCGCTGATCGGTGCCTCGGTTCGGACTACGCGCCTTGGCGGGAGCGTCGGTCGAGCACCGACGCGGCAGAACCGGTCTTGGTCAGCCGTGCATCCAGGAGTGCCTTGCCGACGACGGCGGCGAGGATGATGGCGCCGCCAATGAGCGTCGTGTTCTTCGGCCGTTCGGCGAACCACAGGTAGATCCAGACGGGTACGAACACGGTTTCCGTCTGCGCGAAGACGATTGAGGCGACAGCCGGAAGATGCTTCGTCGCGGCATTGAAGGTGAGCATTCCGATGACGATGATTCCACCACCGTGCAGGAGTGCCAGGGCGATGTCGGCGGCGGGCGGGAACAGCGAGTTGCCCTGCGCGAGGCACACGGTGGCGACGATCGGGATGGCAATCGACGACGAACCGGGGAGAGCGGGCGACCAATCGGCTGACGGATCGCTGCGCACACACACTGCGTAACCGGCGAAGCCGAAGGCCGTAATGACGGCGGCGATGTTGCCCTTCATGTTGCCGATGCCGAGATCGCCATTCACCATGAAAGCGAGCCCGCAGAAACCGAGGGCAACCGCGGCGATCGTCACGCCGTTGAGTCGTTCGCCGAGCACGACGCGCGCCAACACCGCGACGATCAACGGAGCGAGCGAGGAGAGGAAGGCGGCGTTCGC
>JANPDB010000085.1:0-3446 GCA_031431255.1 Acidimicrobiia bacterium
GTCGGCATCGACGCCGATCAAGCCGGCACCCGCAAGCCCCACGAGTTCTCCGGCGGCCAGTGTCAGCGCATCTGCATCGCCCGTTCGGTGGTCATGGACCCGAAGGTGATCATCTGTGACGAGCCGGTCTCGGCGCTCGACGTTTCCGTGCAGGCCCAGATCCTCAACCTGCTCGAGGAGATGAAGAAGGAATACGGGCTCACCCTCATCTTCATCGCCCACGACCTCGCCGTGGTGAAGAACGTGAGCGATCGCGTCGTCGTCATGTACCTCGGCAAGATCTGCGAGGTCGCCGCCCCCGATGATCTCTACGCCGCGCCGCGCCACCATTACACCAAGGCGTTGATCGACTCCATCCCCGAGCCGGACCCGTCGATCCGTCCCGACTCGACCGACGCGCTCGAAGGCGACCTCCCCTCACCGGTGTTCCCGCCGAGCGGCTGCCGCTTCCGCACCCGCTGCCCCATGGCCCAGGACAAGTGCGCCGCCGAAGAACCCCAGCTCGCCGAGATCGGCCCGAACCACTACGTCGCCTGCCACTTCCCGCGAGAACTCGCCGCCGCCCACTGACGCGTTAGGAGAGAGGTTGCCCGCTCCGTTCCTCGGTGCTGTGCCGCTCGCTTCGCTCAACTGCTCGCAACACCAGTGGCCTGACGCGTGGGAGAGAGGTTGCCCCCATATATGGGGGCTAAACACCTCCCAACGCCGCTGGGAGGTGTTTTGCCCCCAGCGATTGGGGCAACCTCTCTCCCAGCGGCGGAGGCACAACCCCGTTCGGCGAGGGCCGAGCTGCGGACGTGGGCTCGGTAGTGTGAGCAGCGATGCCGACGGACCTGCCCCCCACCCAGAGTTGGATCGGCGGCGAATGGGTCGAGGGGACCGACCGTCTGCCCGTCGACGATCCCGGGAACGGGGAGTTGATCGCCGAGATCGCCAGCGCCGACGTCGCCACCTGCCTCCGTGCCGTCGACGCCGCGGCCGCGGCATTCCCGACGTGGCGGGAAACTGCGCCACGGGCGCGCGCCGAAATCCTCCGACGGGCTTTCGACCTGATGATCGCCGAGGCCGAGACGATCGCCACGCTGATCGTCAGCGAGAACGGCAAGACGCTCACGGATGCCCGTAACGAAGTGAGCTACGCCGCCGAGTTCTTCCGCTGGTTCTCCGAGGAGGCGGTGCGCCTCGACGGCGACCTCCGTCGGGCGCCCGGCGGCGCCAACTGGATCGCCGTCGCTCGCCAACCCGTCGGTGTGGCCCTGCTGCTGTCGCCGTGGAACTTCCCGGCGGCCATGCTCACCCGCAAGATCGGTCCGGCCCTCGCCGCCGGCTGCGCGGTGGTGCTCAAGCCGGCGGCGGAGACTCCCCTCACCGCGCTCTACCTCGTCGAGTTGCTCCACCGCGCCGGTGTCCCCGCCGGTGTGGTGAACCTCGTGGTGCCTCACCCTCCGGGGCCCGCGGTCGAGGCGATGCTCGCCCACCCGTCGGTGCGCAAGCTGTCGTTCACCGGTTCGACCCCGGTGGGCAAGCTCCTGCTGACCCAGGCCGCCCGCCGAGTCGTGAACTGCTCGATGGAGCTCGGCGGCAACGCGCCGTTCGTGGTCCTCGCCGACGCCGACGTCGACGCGGCGATCGAGGGAGCGATGATCGCGAAGATGCGCAACGGTGGCGCCGCGTGCACCGCTGCCAACCGCTTCATCGTCGACCATGCGGTAGCGGACGAGTTCGCCGAGAAGCTCAGCGCGCGTATGACATCGTTGATCGTCGGTTACGGGCTCGATCCGGCATCACAGGTCGGTGCCCTCGTCACCAGGGCACAGCAATCACGAGTGGACGGACTGGTGGAGCGGGCCATCGACGCGGGTGCCGTGGTCGTCGGCCGGGGATCCGCGCCGAGCACCGGGTTCTTCGTTGCCCCGATCGTGCTCGACCACGTCGATCCGACGAGCGAGCTCTTCAGCAGCGAGGTCTTCGGGCCGGTCGCACCGATCTACCGGGTGGACGGCGACGCCGAGGCGCTTCGACTCGCCAACGCCGTCGACCACGGTCTGGTCGGGTATCTCTACACCCGCGACATCGGCAGGGGCGTGCGGTTCAGTCAGGCGATCGAAGCGGGCATGATCGGGCTCAACCGTGGCCTCGTCTCCGATCCCGCGGCACCGTTCGGGGGGATGAAGGAATCCGGCATCGGACGCGAGGGAGGCCACGACGGGCTCCTGGCGTTCACCGAGACCCAGTACGTTTCGGTGTCGTGGTGACGCCCGTGGATTCCTCGTCGCATACCCCTGCCGTTTCCATCCGCGGCGTCCGCAAGACCTTCGGCGGCGGCGAGATGGCGGTCCACGCGGTTGACGGTGTCGACCTCGACATCGTCGACGGCGAGTTCTTCTGCCTTCTCGGACCATCCGGTTCGGGCAAGACGACCTTGCTGCGGATGATCGCCGGCTTCGAGCTGCCGACGGCCGGGTCGATCCTGTTGCAGGGCGAGGACGTCACGAACCTGCCGCCCTTCGACCGCGACGTGAACACGGTGTTCCAGGACTACGCGCTGTTCCCCCACATGACGGTCCAGAAGAACATCGAGTACGGGCTCAAGGTGAAGGGTGTGGGTTCCGCTGAACGCCGTCAGCGGGCCACCGAGGCGCTTGCGTCGGTCGCCCTGGAAGGCTACGGCGACCGCAAGCCGTCCCAGCTGTCGGGTGGTCAGCGCCAACGGGTCGCGTTGGCACGCGCGCTTGTCAATCGTCCGAAGGTCCTCCTTCTCGACGAACCGCTCGGCGCACTCGATCTGAAGTTGCGTCAGCAGATGCAGATCGAACTGAAGAGCATCCAACACCGCGCCGGTATCACCTTCGTGTTCGTCACCCACGATCAGGAGGAGGCCCTCACGATGAGCGACCGGATCGCCGTGTTCAACAAGGGTCGGATCGAGCAGATCGGAACGCCGGAGGACCTTTACGAGCGGCCGGTGTCGCCGTTCGTCGCCGGATTCGTCGGCACGTCGAATTCGATCACCGGAGCCGCAGCAACCGCACTACTCGGTCGTGATGGTTCGTTCGCCCTGCGGCCCGAGAAGATCCGCATCCTGGCCGAAGGCGCCTCGGCGGCGGGCGGCGAGATTGTCGCCACCGGGACGGTCGTTCACACCGAGTACCTCGGGCCGGTGAGCCGCCATACGGTCTCCTTGGATGTGGGTGCCTCCGTGTTCGTGCTCGAGCAGAACAGCGGGCTACGCCCGTCGGCCCGGGCAGAACAGCGTGTCACGGTGGCCTTCGCGCCCGAAGCGGCCGTTCCTGTCGGCTGACCTACTAGTGTCCCGAGTCGTAAGCAGCTCGCGGAATTCGCGAGTCGGATTTCGTTGTGGCAAGGACGCAGGAGGCAGCGCCTGCCTTGTCCAACCGCAACGACGAGGACGCCGCCACGGCGGAATCCGGCCGAGAATTCCGCAG
>JANPDB010000086.1:0-6148 GCA_031431255.1 Acidimicrobiia bacterium
GTCGGCGCGCATCGCCAGGCTCGCCGCGGATGCCACGGTGGACGCGCTCGTCAAGGGCGCCGATGACGATCCCACCTTCAACCCGCTCACGATTGTCGGGGATCTGCAACGGGCCATCAACGAGACCGACCCTGACTACGAGTCGATCCGAAAGGGCACGCCCACACGCCCGGTCGACTTCGCCGTCGTGGCACGCGCGCTCGAAGACCGCACGGCGGCCCAAATCGCCACCATCGATGCGGTGTGGAAGTCCCGACACGGTGGTCGCTCGGTGCGAGTGGACCTCTTCGGCGTTGGGGGCTCCGGGTACGAGTCCAGCCTGAACAAGCACCAACGCAGCAGGCTTGAGGTCCTGATGCGCGGCACGAAGGGTGGAGCGGCAACGGACGATTCTTCAGCATTGAACAGCCTGCCCCCCCTGGTCCGGGCCGCCGCCGCGCCGATGCTGTCAGGGATACCTGCGAGGTCGGACGTGGCTGCGAACCTCAATCGGCTCGAGGCGGACGCGATCGAGTTGCGAGAACTCATCGCCAAAGGGCTCGATGACAAGGCCCGCTTGGAACGGGTCATGGCGCTGCATCGCCGCGACCCCGTTCAGATCCGCGTGATGGACGCGTTCTACGCGCAGCGCTTCTCGCTCTCCCTCGCCGTCCACCTCGACGTGAGCCTGACCGGTCGCCAGCGCCAGCGCCTGGAATGGCTCCGCGAGGGGAAAACGGACGTGGCCGACACGTTCGCCATCGAGGCGGCGCGCGCCTCGGCGGAGAAGCTCATCGAGGATGTTCCGGAAGGGGGCGTCTTCGATGCCGTCCGCAAGGAGATCCGCAACAAGGCGATGGCAGAGGTCCAGGCGATCGTCGAGACGAACACCGCTGAGGCTATGGACGAGGCGCGGTCGACGGGCACGAGTGCCGATGCCTCGGTGCGTGCGCGTCTCGGCGCAATCCTGAACAAACCGGCGGCCAGTGGCTTCGGCACTCTCGGCGGAGCCCTGCGTGGCACGTTCGGCGCGGCGGGATCCGCCGTTGCCGAGCTCGGCGAAAGCAACCTCATCACGGCGCACGCGCGTGAACTTGTGGCGATGGAGGAGGCCGGGACCACATCGACCGAGCGATTGGCCGCCATACTCTCGGCGATACGCGAGCAGGCGCGGGTGGACGTGCACGCAATTGCCTCCAGCAGGACCACGCCCGCGGACGTCCTCGCCCAGATCAACGCCAATTCCGAAGGCGCCACCGCCGAGCTCGCGAAGCAATACATCGGCCAGTTCCGCAGCGAGTACGAGCGGATGCCGGGCGGTCGCCCGTTTACCGCGATCCTGAAGAGTGCAAGCGATGCGAACGAGGCCCGCCTCGAGGACCTGATGGCCGGCGGGGGCGCGCACACGAGCGACCTCGCTGAGCTCGAACTGGCGATCAGCCGCAAGGATGAGCAGGCCGTGAAGGCCGTCCTGCGACGCCAACCAAATGGGACCGCGATGAAGAAGCTCGAGGCGGACTACGACCGTGCCCACGTTGTCCGCTTGCGCGTTGTGCTGTTCGGGACGCACCTCGGCGAGGACGCCAAAGCGCGAGACCTACGCGGCGAGACCGACAACGTGACCGGCGCGCAGTATGCCGAGGGTATCGAGCGTCAGGCAATGGGCGGCCTGCTCAGCGGACGAGATGCTGCATCGGCTGGCGAGTCGCTCTCGAAACCTGAAGTGATGAACGGTGCCGAGGAGGTCGATTGGATCGCTTCGCAAGGTCGCAGCGAGGTGGCCGTGACGCTGGCGCGCCGAGGCGTCACCGGAGACATGCGTGAATGGGGTGACGATCCCGAGACGCAGATCATCCTCGAGACGACCAAGGGCGACCTGGGCCGGCTGGCGGCCCTATGGCACAGCACCAAACCGGAGGAGAGAGAACGCCGGGACACCATCCTCCGCGTGATGCGTAAGGTGCGCTCGACGGTCAGCAGCGATGCCACTGCGTACGAAGAGGACAATGCGCGCACGCTGGATGCGATTCGCAGCGCGGTCACGTTCGCGATTCAGATCGGACTGGCGATCGCCATCCCGGGCGCGGGCCCCGGTCTGATGGCCTTCATCAACACGGCAGCCGTGAACATTGCGGCATCCGTCGCAACCAACTTCGTGGTGCGCATGGGTGACTACGGCTGGGACAGCCTGAAGGCCGACGTGATCGGAGGCTTGCTGGGCGCCGGCGGCGGCAAGTTCGGGGAGGAGTTCCTCGGTGTCGTCGCGAAGACGATCACCGGCGACGTCGCACGCGTTGCCGCGCAGGCGGGCAACCGTGCTGGTATGGCTTCGAAGCTCCTGGGCGAGGCAGAGCAGGCGGGTTTCAGCGCGGCGGAGATGGCCTCGTACCGCGAGCTGGCGGCAGAGGCTGCGGAGACGGCGGGGCTTGCCGAAGCCGCGGCGTCGACAGGCCTGGCGAAGGCGGGCGGGGTGTTCGAAAAGGGCATGGGTATGGCCGGCAACTACGTCGCCAGCACCGCAGCAACGAGCGCCTACTCCGGGCAGAGCGGCTTCACCGGCGAGGAGTTCGGCAAGGCACTCGTGCTTGCCCTCGCCGGGCAGCTGGCTCCCTCGCCGAAGGCTGGTGCGGCAGGTGGTGAGGAAGGCGCGGCGCCCTCAACACCGAACAGCGCGTCGGGAGAAGGTCCCGCTTCTGGCGGAGAGGCCGATTTCGTCGGGTCGGGCACCGCCCCGCTCGGCGAGGTGACCGGCGCGCCGACGACGACGAGTGTCGTTGGTAGTCCGGTTCCCGGCGGAGGTGGCGGTCCGGAAACGCTCGGCGAAGGCGGTGGAGGCGGCCGCGACACGCATCAGATGACTGCGGCCGAGATCGGCGCGGCGGCGACGATGGAGATGCCAGCGTTCGCCGGCGAGACCGGCACAGCGGACACCGCGCGGATGAACATCCCCGACAGCGGGACGGGTCCGGGGCCCGTTGTGGACACGCCCGCCACACGGGGCCCAACCGAGTTGATGGACCCCGCATTCGCGGCAACCGGGGTCATGGACGTGGCTCACGCGCCGACCGGGGTCATGGACTCGGCGACGGCGCCGTCGACCACGCCGACGACGGCGAAATCAGCGCGGAACGAAGGGTCGTGGCCACCGGGCGCGCCGTCCGGTCCGACCGCACGACCGGCGGCCGGCACGGCATTCGCCGATCCCGTGGCGGCATCTCGGGCCCTCGCTGATGCCTCCCTCGCAGGAGGGCCGATGCGACTCATCAACCAGCCCGGCGAGGTGCTTCGGTCTTGGCAGGAGACGCGTCCGGGTGACTCGGCGGCGCCTGCGGCGTGGGTGGATGCGACCGGCAAGCTCGTCGTCGACACGACCCGGGTGCGTGCTGTGGTGCGTAGCGGCGACATCCTGTCGGGGCCGATCCAAGAGCAGCTTCCGGCTGGGCAAACGATGGAAGGCGCTGCCTCTCCCACCGGTCCGGCCGGGGCGGACGGCGGCGTGGATGGCGGGCCGACCTCAGCCATGAGCGCGCCGGATGTGGCGAGCGGGGAGCCACCTACAACGATCGAGGTCGGCGTGCCGATCGACCCGGCTGCTCCTGCCGTCCGCATTGAAATGCCCAGCGAACTCGCCAGCGTCCCGAGCGATGAACGCACGACCGCGGAGCTCAGCACGGTCCCGAGCAATGAACGCACGACCGCTGAACTTGGCGCACAGCGGCCGGGCCACGAGGCCGACAAGGCGCTGGACGAACAGAACCGCGAAGCCATTTACGGCGACTTGTCGCAACCACGCACCACCCCCACCGATCCGTCAGCTGCGCGGCAATTTGGACCGCTCGACCTCGTCTACGGTCCCTCCGCCGACGAGAAGCTGCGCAAACTATCCAATCGTTCAGGCGGTCGTGTCCTGAACGATATGGCCCCTAGCGCGGTCTACTCGAGCATGGAGTCGAAGAGCGCGCAAGCGCTCGACTGGGCCCGGGAAGGCGGTGCAAAAGTGCACTTCGACCTCACGCACATGGCGGACATTCCTGGTGCGCTTGCCGGCACTGGCGAACACGGCGGCAAGGTCACGGCGTTTGAACTGCGCTATGTCCGCGACAGTTGGAATGAGGGCTTCAGCGCGGTTGTGGTGTTCTATCGGGACGGGGTCGTCGTGGCGCCGCCGTGGCTGTCGGTGAGGGAGGGGCCGGTTCCATGACGAGGACCTCTGGGAAGCGCGAGAACACCCTTCACGTCGGCCGCCATACCAATGGTGCGATCGAGGGTGATGAACTGATCTTTCGGGATGCTGTCGGGACCGTACTCGGGCGCGACACGATTCCCCCTGCCACGGGCACACTGCTGCGCGAACTCCGTCGAGACCATCTCCCGACCGGCGTGCTGTTCGGAAAACCGGCACGTGGTCTGTGCAACTTCGAGTACACCCGCTCGTCCCTTGCCGGACGCCGGGAAGGCGAGGGGCTGCACCTGATTTGGCGCGACGAGCACGGCCGTACGCTGGCCGAGGACGACCTCACGGGCGTGGAACGGGTCGCGTTGATTGCGTGGCTCGAACGAGCTGACGCAACGGTCGCGGACGTCATGTAAGGGTCCGCGATTCGCGGCGCTCATCGACTTCCTCCGGAGCCTCTCATGACCGTCGCCACCATCGTCCGACCAGTCGACGACCCCCAGCACACTGCCGTCGTCGGTGGTGGCCTGGCCGGCCTGCTCGCTGCCCTCATGCTGTTGCACGATGGGTACCGGGTGACGGTCCTCGAACGCGACGACACCAACGTGCCCACCACCGCCGATGAGGCGTTCGACCACTGGGACCGACTCGGCGCAGCGCACGCGCGCCAATCGGACGCCATCCTCGCCGGGCTGCGTCGAATCCTCGCGAACTGGTGCCCGATGTTCTCGACGCGCTCCTTGCTCAAGGTGCCACCGAGCTGAGCGTGGAGCGGATCCTGCCGCCCGACATCGCCGACCGCGAGCCGAGGCCCGGCGACCCTTGTTGACCCGGACGTCTTTCGAGCTTTCTTCCGGGCTTTCAACATGTTCGACGCGCCTGATGCGCTGCTGGCCAACCCCAAGGTTCTCGAAGGTTCGATGGCGGCCCACGCGTCGAAGGACCAGCGCCCGCCGGCACCAAAGCTCGGACCGGACCGTGACGAGTTCCTCGCCGTGATGGCCGGGGCAACGGGTCGGTAACGCATCAACGGAGAGGCTCGGTCACCACGAAGCGCTCTGATTCCTTGTACTTCGTGCATGCCCGAGATCAACGTAACTGCACCTTCCGACTCAGTGCGCCAGCCGGGCAGTGTCGTGCTGCCACGATAGGCATCGACGGCCGATTCCGACACCCTGCCTGTAGCCATTCGAGACGGGGAGTCGCCTGTGTCCGCACAGTTTCACTCGCATTCCACGCGATCCAGCATGTTGCGTCGCGTCGTTGTGATCACGCTGGTGACGACGATGTCAACGGTGCTCGGCGTGTCGATTGCCCGAGCCGATGCCGTTGAGCCAGGCGTGGCGCGCAACGACTGCCTCACGTCGAAGCCGAAGCTGAACGGCAAGCGCGCGCTCCGTGAGTGCTGCAACTTCGTGATGGACGTCGACGACATCCGCTGTTACGGGACGAAGCCGTCCTCGCGCGTGCGGCCCCGCGTGGCGCCGCTCCCTCAGGCGGGTGGCCTCCCGCCTGACTCGGCGGGCAGCAACGCCGGAGGTGGGTCGGGCAGCGGAGCGGGAGCGGCCGCCGCGGGCTCCTCATCAAGTGGCGGTTCCGGCGCTTCCGGATCAGCCGCCGTGGCCGGATGCATAGCTTCGGCCGACCACGCCACGCTCACAGCGCTCCTCGAAAAGAAGAGGAAGGACCGCTACGCGCTACTCGACGTCGTCACGAACAGTCGCCAGCCGCTCGCAAAGCGAAACCAGGCATGGGTCGACCTCGACGTCCTCGAGGCCCAGATCAAGGTGCTCAACGCGACGCTCGCCCGACCTCGTTGCGACGCAGGCGGATCGACGTCGGGCACGGCGGCCACACCGACGACGGCCGTCGGTTCTCCTGCGGCCGCTGGGGCGGGAACTGCGACGGAGGTCAGGGCGGTGCTTCCCGGACCCGGGCAGGTGAGCGTCATTGGTTGGCGCGACAACCTCCGCGCCCTCAGCGGCTTCCAGTACG
>JANPDB010000087.1:0-2619 GCA_031431255.1 Acidimicrobiia bacterium
TACTGCCCGATATCGGTAAGGTAGAGCCGGACGAGGTCTTCCTCTTCGCGCTCACCACGTTCTTTCGCCACAGCTACTCCTCGGTTCCTCTGAAGCGTTCGTTCGCGGCAGGTTCGCTACGATGTCGAACCCACTGCCAGCGCTGAACATTCCCGCACTGTCGCGCGGACGCACAGCTACGGCGCTGGGAGCGGGCAGTCTACCCCCTTTCCGGACCGGGTCCGGATCAGTCGTGACCACGCTTAGTGATTTGTCGACCCAGACTTCGGCACACCGAGTGGTGAACTGAAGTCCTTTCGCTCCCCGAGGAGGACCGTCAGCGCCAGGTCCGAGATACGGGACCCTTCATCACCGGGCGACGGGTCGTGGGCGGGGAGACCCCGTGTGGATTGGCTGCCGTCCTCGGCACGGTCGAGCCTCTCTTGCGCGGCCTCGAGCTGAACGTCGATACCGGCAAGTGCCAGGTCCAAGGCCCGATCGGCGGTCGGAGACAGCACGGTCCGGCGGTCGGCAATGGCCGACCGGAGCGCCATCACCAACCCGAACGTCACCCCACGGAGCGAACCTTCGTCGAGGAGCCGGTGAAGCGCGGCGAACTCAGTGGAATCGACCAGGTTGGCGCGCACCTCCGCCGCCAACGCCCGAAGCCCGACGGCGTCGGGCGCCAGGACTTCCCAGCGTGCCGCGACCTCACCGAGATGGAGCGATGCCTCCGTCATATCTCGCCGTTCGTCCGCCCGTTCGGCGCGCAACGCCCGTCGGCCGATGGCGCCGAACCCCGCTGCGGTGACGTCACCGGCCACCGTCACGAAGCGGACCTGCTCGGCGAACGCAATCCCGGGGCCGTTCACGTCCGGTCCGCCGATGGAGCGGGCCGCCCGACAGCTGCAGCCGGGCGGGTGGGCAGCGGGCAGCAGTCGAGCGGGCAGACGTCGTGATTGGCGCCCCGGGCGCCCAGCGCTACTCGCTCCGGTCGCTCGCCTCGTTCGGAGGCGGCACGCTCCAGGGCAAGGCCGACGATCATGTCGACGAAACGCGGATCGGTGCCGACCGTCGCCGCCCGGACCATCGCGAGGCCGATCTCGTCAGCGGTTTCGCGGGCCTGCGTATCGAGGTCCCAGACCACTTCCATGTGGTCACTGACGAAACCGACCGGCACGACGACGACGGCAGCCGCCCCCGCGGCGCGTCGGGATCGGAGATGGTCGGAGATATCTGGTTCCAGCCAGGGCTGGCCGGGCGCCCCGGAGCGGCTCTGGTACACCAGGTTCCAACGCCGGCGGGCGTGTGCCATTCCGAGTCCGGAGATGATCAACGAACAGGCGTCGAGGAGTTGGACCACGTAGTCGCTGGTGTCGGCCATCGACTGAGGGATCGAGTGTGCGGTGAACACGATTTCGGCGTCGTCGCTCGACTGGGCGAGTGCAGTCAGGGTGTTGGTCACCATCGGCTCGATGAACCCGGGGTGGTTGTAGAAAACGCGCAGCTTGTCAACCCTCGGGGCGTCGCTCGATTCCAGGGCTGCGAGCGCACGGGCGATGTCCTCGCGATACTGCCGACAGCCACTCGCCGACGAGAACGCGCTGGTCACGAACGTGAGGATCCGACGGGGCGACGACGGTCGGAGCTCCGCGAGCGCTTCGGGGATGTAGGGATGCCAGTTCCGGTTGCCCCACACGATGGGTACCTCGACGCCGGCGCGGGCAAACGCGGCGCCCATCGCCGCGACGAGCTCACGGTTCTGACCGTTGATCGGGCTCACGCCGCCGAAGCGGTCGTAGTGAGCGCTGACCTCGACCAGGCGTTCGCGCGGGATGCCGCGGCCTCGGGTGACGTTCTCCATGAACGGCAGCACGTCCTCGGGACCCTCCGGACCGCCGAAGGACACCAGCATGATCGCGTCGTAGGGATCGAGCAGTTTCACGCTTCGCGCCTCACGAGGACGCGAACGGCGCGGGTCGCGCAAGCGTGGCGGCAACGCACGTTTTTCGGTCGGGGCGGCGCGGAGCGCAAACGCGAAGACATCACCGACGAGGGTACGCCCGCGGCGAACGAAACTGCGGCAGAACACCTCTGCGCCGCACGGAGGTGTTCTGCCCCCTCCGCCAGTTGGCGCTGCGCCGCTCGCTTCGCTCGACTGCTCGCAACACAAGTCGCGCACCACTGGGAGAGAGGTTGCCCCAATATATGGGGGCAACCTCTCTCCCAACGCGTAACTCGGGGTGGCGAAGGTAGCGTCTGGCCCATGATGTCGGACTGGGGAGCACTGGGTTTTGTGCGGGTCGCTGTGGCGGCTCCTCCCGTTCATCTCGGCGACCCCGCGGCGAACGCCGCAGAAATCGCGGGATGGGCGGCGCGCCTGTCGGCCGACGGCGCCGCGCTGATCTGCTTCCCGGAGCTCTCGCTCACCGGCTACACCTGCGAAGACCTCTTCCTCACCGACGGGCTCCGCGAGAGAACCGAAGCGGCATTGGCATCCCTTGCCGAGGCGACGGCGGCGCTCGACGCGACCATCGTCGTCGGCCTCCCCCTCCGCCTGCCCGATGGCCGCCAGGTCAACGCGGCGGCGGTCCTCGACGCCGGTCGCGTGGTCGGCGCCGTTCCGAAACAGCATCTTCC
>JANPDB010000088.1:0-3923 GCA_031431255.1 Acidimicrobiia bacterium
GGCCTACCTCGGCGGGCAACGACACTGGCCGTTCCTCATCTTCCTCCTCGCGGCTGCGGCGGTGGGTGCGCTCGTCGGAGCGGTCGTGGGCCCGTTCGCACTGCGTCTGCGGGGGAACTATCTCGCCATCATCACCGTCGGCCTGGTGTTCACCGGACAGCACGTTTTCGAGAGTTGGACCTCGGTCACCGGGGGGCTCAACGGCACGTCGGTGGCTGCCCCGCCCAGGATCGGTCCGCTCGACTTCTCCCGTCTGGTCATCTTCGGCCACCGGTTCGGCCGCGATCAGGGGTTCCTCTTCGTCATCTGGGCCCTCGTCGCTCTCGTCGCGCTCACGTCGAAGAACCTGGTGCGTTCGCGGTCCGGTCGGGCGCTGCAGGCCGTGCGCGACCGCGATGTCGCCGCGGAGGTGATCGGCATTCGACTGGCGCGCTACAAGGTCCTCGCCTTCATCGTTTCGAGTTCCCTCGCCGCGTTGGCCGGCGCCCTCTTCGGTTCCTACCAGCAGTTCGTCGCCCCGGGAGACTTCGGCCTGGTCGTCTCCTTGCAGTACATCGCCATGATCGTTGTGGGTGGTGTCGGGACCACGTTCGGACCGATCCTCGGAGCGCTCTTCATCACCGCCATGCCGAGGCTCATCGAGCAGTTCAGCGACCGCATCCCCGGCGTGGCGTCATCACCGGGCGCGAAAGGCATCACGATCTTCTCCCTGAATCAGGCGATCTTCGGCGCGCTCATCATCGCCTTCCTCGTCCTCGAACCCCGGGGCCTCGCCGCGTTGTGGTTGCGCGTCAAGGCGTATTTCCGGGCCTGGCCCCTCAGCTACTGAGTTCGACGTTCCTCACACCTCGACCACTTCACCGCCACACGTACAGAACCAACAAGGAGCTTCACCATGTCCCGATCAACTCAACCCAGAACGACCGGCTCGGGGCGGCGCCGGACCTCGACGCTCGTCGTTGCCGTCACTGCGCTTCTCACTGTCGGCCTCCCTGCGTCCACCATGTTCGCGGCGACCGCGCCGAAGCTTGGCGCCGCGTGCACGAAGGTCAACGCCACCAGCAAGGACAAGAGCGGCAAGGCTGTCGTGTGCAAGACCAAGAGTGGCAAGAAGGTGTGGCAGGCAGTTGCCACCACGCCGTCGACGGCGGCGGCGACCACGGCCACGTCGGCTCCCGCTCCGTCGAAAGGACTCTCCAAGACTGCCGGCTTCGATGGCAAGACCATCAAGGTGGGCGTGATCACTGCGCTCAGCGGCCCGGCGGCCGTGCTCGGCAAACCACTCGCCGCGGGACAGGAAGTGTTCTGGAAGTACTACAACGAGGAGAAGGGCGGCATTGCCGGCAAGTATCCCGTTGAGGTTGTGCTCGAAGACAACCTCTACGAGTCGAATACCACGGTGCAGAAGTACAACAAGATCAAGGACAACGTGGTGATGCTGTCGCAGGTGATGGGCACGGCTCCGACACTTGCCCTTCTCCCGTTGCTCAAAGCGGACAACGTCGTTGCCTCACCGGCGTCGCAGGACGCGTTGTGGGTGCGTGAGCAGAACCTGTTCCCGATCATCGAGCCCTATCAAGTGGATGCGATCAATGCGATGGACTACGCCATGAAGTCGTTGGGCGGGAAGAGCAAGACCATCTGTGCCGTCATCCAGAACGACGTGTACGGAGAGGCGGGACTCGAGGGTCTGAACTTCGCCGCTGACAAGATGAACTTCGACGTGAAGACCGTCGCCAAGTACAAGCAGGGCGATCAGGACTTCACCGGCCAGGTCAACGATCTCCGGAAGGCCGGATGCCAGATCGTCTTCGCCGGCGCGCTACCCACCGAGTTCGGCAAGATTCTCGGTACCTCGGCGCAATTGGGATTCGCCCCCCAGTGGATCGGCCAATCGCCGTCTTGGGTCGACTCGCTGTTGCTCACCCCGCTGAAGGACTACCTGAGCTCACGTGTGCTGATCGTGGCGGTTGGTCCGGAATGGGGCGACCCGACGGTGCGCTCTGCTGCTGACTATGCCGCCCGCGTGAAGCAGTACAAGCCCGACCAGAAGCCGGACTTTTACTTCACGTTCGGGTACTTCCAGGCCCAGGCCACGGCGCAGTTGCTGGAGAAGGCCGTTGCCATGGGCAGCCTCAACCGGGAGGGCATCGTGAAGGCGATGAACTCGCTCGACAAGCTGACCTTTGACGGTCTGGCCAGCGATTACCCGTACGGTTCGCCGGAGGTCCGTGACCCGTCGCGCTTCAGCACGATGTTCAAGGTCGACCCGGCGGCGCCGTTCGGACTCCGGTCGCTGCAGTTCAACTTCACGTCGGACGCGGCCCGCGCCTACACCTTCGCCAAGGCCAAATAGCCGGTGAACATCTGACGGTGCCGGAGGCGCCCCACGGCGCCTCCGGTAACGTCGATGCCGTATGCAGCTCGTCCTCGTCCGTCATGCTCAACCGCAGTGGTACGTCGACGACGTCCATCAGGGAATCGATCCGAAGCTGAGTGACCTCGGGTTCGAGCAGGCCGAGCGGCTTGCCGATGAACTCGCCGACGAGCACTTCGACGAGATCCTGGTGTCGCCGCTCCTGCGGGCCCGCCAGACCGTCGCCCCGCTGCTGAAGCGACTCGGACGTGAGGAGAAGATCGCTCCATGGCTCCGCGAGATCACCGATCCACCGGTCGAAGGGCAGTCCAAGAAGGACGTGTTGGCCCTGTTCGAGGCCGAGCACCTCGCGCCCCTTTCGGATCGTTGGATCGGGCTCCCGGGCGGTGAGCGGATCGATGACTTCCACGACCGGATCAACACCGGCCTCGCGGAGTTCCTGGCCCCGTTCGGCATCGGCCGCAACACCCACGACATCCCGTCGTGGACCACGACCGACTACATGCCGACCGACACCGAAACCGGCCCTCGCATCCTCTGCGTGGCCCACGGCGGAACCAACGCCGTCGTCACGGCCGCTCTGCTCGGCGCGAATCGCGTCCCCTTCGAATGGTTCCGCTTCTGGTACGGCCACACCACGATCGGCCGCCTCACCGCCCGGGCGACGAGCGGCATCATCTACTTCGCGTTGCAGAGTCTCGAGGCCCCGCACCTGCCAAAAGATATGCGTACTGCCTAAGTCTGCGGTCCTCGGCCCACTGCGGCAACGACTGCAGCGAAGCGGTCGGGGATCTGCGCCCAATCGTCCGGCGACCTGATCGCGTCGAAGAAGTTGTGCTCGATGATGAACTCGTTGAAGTTCGCCGCGCTGGCCGCAACTGCTTCCTCTACAAGACGCTCGACAACATCGCCGGTGGGGGTCGGCTGCAGCGGGAACTGGGCAAAGGCGCGGTGGTACACGTCGAGGGGAGCGAGATGTGCGGGCCGCCTGGCGTTGAGATCGGCCACCGTTGCGGCAACCCGCTCGACGGGCTGGCCGGCCGGGTTCCAGGCGTCGAACAGCAGGCGGGTCCGCTCCAGTCCGGCAGGCGACCACATGCCGCTGAGGAGCGGCGGCCGTGGTCGTTGTACCGGCTTCGGGCGGACGTAGGAGGCGGGAATCGCGAACTCCGTCCCGGTGTAGACCACGGGGTCGTCGCCCCAGCAGGCCAGGAGTGCCGGTACGAAATCGTCCATGCGTCGTCCGCGAGTTTCGATGTCGGTGCCGGACGCATCGTGCTCCTCGGCGTTCCAGCCCACCCCGAGCCCAACTAGCAGCCGCCCGCAGGAGAGGACATCGATGGTCGAGAGGCGCTGGGCCAGCGGCACGGGCCAATGGTTGCCGGCAACGAGTACCGAAGTGCCCAACTTTGCTCTCGTCGTCCAGGTGGCAACCGCCGCGAGCAGTTCCGTGGGGCCGAGGACCGAGCGGTACTGCGTCGGAATCGGCGCGCGATCGCGCCCGCCGTAGCCCCGCCGGGGCTCGACCGGATATTGGAAGTGATCC
>JANPDB010000089.1:0-10528 GCA_031431255.1 Acidimicrobiia bacterium
TCAAGAACGTCACGTGCCCTTGACCGTCTCCGTTCCCGGCTGGAAAGGACCGACGTCGATGAGTAAGGACGACGCCGAGCTGATCGCCTCATTGCGTGAAATCGGAACACAAACCGACGCGTTGACCATCGAGTTCGACACGACGTTCGTCGATGCTGTCAGTCGACGCGTGGGGTCGCTTCCGTCACCACGTGCATGGCAGCGACGCCGCGTTGTACGTCGGAGTCTTGCGGCTCTCATGGCGTTGTTCTTGGTCGTGGTGCCCGGGCCACGCCAAGCTTTCGCTCGTTGGCTCGGCGTCGGGTCGGTACGGATCACCAATGGTCCGGTCCCGACGGGCCTTCCGCCCGCCATACGCGAACTCAACGTTGGAGAACCAGCCACGCCGAGGGCCGCCACTGCGATCATGAAACATCCGATCTGGAAACCCCAACGCGGCGTGCCCCTCGGGATCTGGATCGAACCGAACCGACCAATGGTGAACTCGGTCTACCGTGTCGACGGACACGAGGTCCTCATCAGCCAGCTCCCCGGCCCGGGCAACGTGTACGTCCTCAAGAAGACCGCTACCCAAGGCAGCCCGATCGACTTCTTCCAGGTCCGCGGCGCCACGGCAGCGTGGATCTCAGGCCACCCCCACGAGATCGCCATGATCGGACCATCGGGCCTCGAAACCGAGGCTGTGCGGCTCGCCGGCAACGTGCTGATCTGGGCCGACCAGACTCGAACGATCCGCATCGAAGGACTCGAAAACCGCGATGACGCCACAGCACTCCTCGAATCACTCGGCCCCTGAAAGCCCTGACAGCGCCACCCACACCGAACGCCGAGATAGCGGCACGCCGAGAAGACACACGGCTTCGCGCCGAAACGTCGACCCAACCACACTTCGCCCAGCGATGCGTTCGCGGCTTCCCGCCCTATCCCCGGCGAACCGGAGCTCGGTGCGCGCCCGGCACTCCCGTGTGTAACGCGACCACGTTGAGCGCGCCTCTTCTCCGGTGCCTGATGCGGGGGAGCTGTGGTGGTGCGCGGGTAGGAGTCGGTACGAGTTAACGGTTGATGGCGCGTCCGGTGGCGGCCATCACGCGTTCGATGTCCGTCGCGTCGGCAGGCGGTTGGGTGGCTGCAGCGAACAAACCCATCGATCTGGTCGCGTCGGTACACGCGACCTGCACCACCTTCGAGATCGCCGCGATTGTTTCGGGCGCGAACTCGATCGAGCGACCCAACGTCGTGGAGATGTCCCAGGAATGCGCGAACGCGTCGATGGTCGGGAAGTTGATGAACATTGCACCGGGCGCTTCTCCGAGAGGTGTGGAGTGCATCGCCTGCAGCACGCCGTCGGCGCGCCACGTTGCCAGCGCTCTCGCCGCGGCATCATCGGCAATCGAAACCAGATCGCCGTCATAGGGCACCGCGCCCATGGTGTCCTCCATCGAGACCGCCTCTTGCCCGGTGAGGAAACCCACCCAAAGAAGCTGTGAGTTCAGCGCGTGGCTGGCCAGCTGGCGAACGGTCCACGGTTGACAGCACGTGGGCATGTCCATCTCCGAGTCGTCCAAAGCTGCGATCACACGCCGCAGCTGGTTCACCGCGATTTCGAGCGTTGCCAACTGATCCACGAGTCCCCCTCAAGTCCGATGCGAAAGCCCGAATGTATCGGGTCAGGGGATCTGACGGGTCGGGCCTGCACAACGCGTCGCGCTCACAAGGCGTTGCCGAGCTGGCGAAGCTGCCGGCGGAGTTCCCCCTGAGCTAGTGACCAGCCACCTGCCGACCGATTTCGACACTGCGCCCGGCGAGACCACGTTCGAGAGGACGTGCCCGTTACCCCTGCCGTCGGCGCCCTCATCGAACCGCCGAGAAAACCGTGCGCCGGGTCGGGTGTAAACCTCAACGACCACCCCGCACATAACGACGTTGACCGCCCCGAACCACCCCGCCCGTGAACCGGCGTTATACAAGTGATGTCGGGCCGAGTCGCGCTCGGAGCGGACGATCGTCGGCGAGGTGCGAGGTTCGCGACGGGTCGGAACTCCCGCGACAACTTTGCCGACGATCAGGCCGTCACGCTGTCGTCGCGACGGGCGTCGGTACCGCGCGTAAGGGCCGTTACCGAGTGGCCGTTGCCCGCCGTCGATCACTGCAGTCTGGCTGAACTGTGCGGGTTCGGCGGTGGGCGTTTTTGGGCGACCTCGGGCGCCGCAGTGCACCCGTGTATGCGCCCGATCCTGGTCAGCTGAAGCCCGTCATAACCCGCTGACACCGACGGCCCCGCCGACGTGATTCAGTCAAAAGGGCGGGGTGAGAGTTTTGCGAGTTGGGCAAGACGGTGCCAGCTTCAGCCCGCCGACATGTGGCCGAGCTGCGTGGGCATGTCCAGGCGGTCGTAGAGCTGCTCAACTCTGCTGATCTCGCCTATGGCGTTGACCTCAATCACGTTTACGAATGGGAAAGACACGCGCTTACCGGTGGCCGGGAACGTGCCGAACGACCCATCGTTGACGCCCTCGCCGTTGAACTGCATCGTGACGTTGTCACCGGCGGGGCCTGCGCTACCGGGTCGCGGCCCGGCGGTGACGCACTCGGGGTGTGAGGAGTCGCCGAGGTGTCGGAGTTGGCTTTTCCACACCGTGGCTGCGCTGCGCAGTTCGTTGCGGCGATCAGACCGATTTACCGAAATTGCTTCATTCGAGGCTGGGCCAGTCGGGACACGTCGCATGGTAAGCAGTGTCGGAGGGGCCGAAGAGGGTCCATTCCGCGGCCGTGAGGTTTCGCCCTGCGGCCCGGCAGGCGATCGATGGCCATTGATCGACGTGGAGGTTCCAGACGAGAAGGTGATCCTCGACAGCCGTCACGAGATGAGGACCGTCGTTGCCGTCGAGTTTGAAATCGGCGTCGTTCGGAAACGGATCACCAATCTGGATCCCTGACTCGAGATCCCAGAGCTGGGCCTGACGAGCTGATCCGGACAACAGCAATCGACCGTCGTCGCTGAACCACAGTGGTGAATCGCTGACTGCTCCTTCGTAATTGCCCGCAAGAGACCTCCTGATCGCGAAGTTGTCAGGATCGCGGAGGCTGATGCGACCCGTGTCGTCGATCGTCGCAAGGGTCGTGCCGTCGGTGCTGTAGCGCACGGCAACGATGTGCGGCCCGTTGGGATCGATTTCGTCGACGAGCTGTTGCGTGGCGACGTCGAACACTCTGGCTTGGGAATCGTCGGCGTCGGCGACGGCGAGTCGCTTCTTGTCGGGTGAGAAGCTCAAGGAGCGCGAATACCCGCCCACGGAGGTGAACAGAGCGACTGGTGCGCCCGTCTTGGTGTCATAGGTGCGGAGTCCGGGGAAACCGAAGACAATCCACTCACCGTCGGCGCTCACCGCCTCCGATGTCCACCAAGGGCCGATGTCGTACGACGCGACCTGCCGGAGCGTGAACGGATTCCATGACGTCACCTTCCCGTTGGGCGTGGAGTTGTAGAGCAGGGGAGACTGGTCGAGGTAGCGGTACGTGGCGCTGATCTCCGGCAGGGCTCGCTCTCGGGGGTCAGGACCGGACAGATCCACGTGGATCACGGGTCGAGGGGCGGGCAGCAGTTCATCGCCTTGAAAAGCCGTCAGGGAGTTTCCGTCCGGGCTGAGCGTGGCGACCGTCGTGTCACTGCGCGGGGCGGCGCGGGCGAGAAGGCTGTCACCCCGGAGTGACCACAAGCCGACACCCTCGCCGGTCGCTACCGCCACCCGGTCACCTCGCGGTGACACTGCAAAATCAACTGCGTCTCGGAGGTGGACGTCGAGCGCGGTTCCGACTTGTCGCAGGGTTGATTGATCGAAGCGGACAATCTGACCGCCGGTCGTGAGGATGACGATCGTCGAATCGGGTGCCGTCGCCAGGTCGGCGACCCAAGGTCCGCCGTGGACATCCGCAGGCGCGACGGAGGCGGCGGTGCCGAATTGTTGGCCCGTTGCGAGCGCGAACATGCCGATTCGGGCGCGACCGGCCACGACGAGGCGGCCGCGGTCCATCGCCACGTGAAAGCTGTCCGACCATTCGAAGCGCCCCCGGGGCGTTGCGTCGGCGAGGATGTGCTCGGGCCCGGCGCGGCGTCCAGAGTCCGCCTGCCACGTTCGCAGCACCGGGCCGTTCATCGAGAAGATCGATCCGTCGCTGGCGAAGCCGACGAGGTGAAGCATCGAACTGATGCAATCGCATTCGCGCTCCGGACTCGCAGCAAGGCCCGGGGGGAGTGTCAGTTGGCTGTTCACAAACTCCGGATGAGCCGCCACCCTCCATCGCAGTCGCCCGGTCATGACATCGAAGAGCGAAACTTGTCCGCCCACGTCGATCGTGGCGATCGCCGTGCCGTCAGGCGAGAACGCGATCCCTTGAACCGCATCGACGTTGGAGAGCCGCACGACCATGGTGTCGACGTGATCGAGTCGGACGATTCGAACCTCCTTCGGAGATCCGGTCGGCGTCACGGCCGCACGATCGGCCGAGAATGCCGCAAGTGGGATGACCGCACGGGTCCCGTCGCCCACAATCGGCAGGCTGGCAACGGACAGGGTTGGGTAGTCAGTCGTGATCCGATTCGTCAGGAGATCTTGCACGTACACCCCATCGGCCCCGGCGACCGCGATCCGGTGATCATCGAGCCAATCGACCTTGTTGGTCCGGCGGCCGGCAGACTCGACCCCGAGGAAGTTGCCGGTCCCGGTCAGCGCTCTCTGGAGTGCTCCAAGGCTTTCGGCGCCCGGGTCGCGGCGGTAGGCCTCCGTTGCGAGGAGAAGCGCGAGCTGCGGGTTGTTGCGGGCTCTGGTTGCGGCTTCCACTCCCAGGCGACGTGTCTCGGAACGGGAGCCGACGAGCATCGCTTCGGCGGCTCGAGACGTGGCGAGCCGGGTGCTGCGCACCGCGTGCGAGCGCTGCTGAGCGGCTACCGTTCCCGCCAAGACGGCGAGCGCGGCGACCGTTGCGACTGTCGCGAGGAGCCTCCCCAGGCGTCGGTTGGTTCGCTCGCTGAGCTCGATGCTTTTGAGCTCGGCTGCTCTTGCGCGGTCACGCTGGGCTTCACCAGCGGCGAGGAACGCGTGCTCCAGGTTGTTTAGGTCGAGGTCGTGAGCCGATCGCCAGTTCAGAGCATCATCCAAGCGCCCTCCCCGGTACAGCTCAACGGGGTCACGGTTGCGGTCGTCCCACGCCACAGCGGCTTCCGCTATCTGACGAAGGACACGGACGCCGTCGCGGTCTTCAGAAATCCAGGCGGCCAGGCGAGGCCATTGCGACAGGAGTGCCTCGTGAGCGATTTCGACTGTCGGAGCACGCGTTGCCGGGTCCCGGTCGAAGGAGAGCAGCCGGGCGTCGCCGAACGCGTCGATCAGTGCTCCGGTCGGGCCTCCATCAGGCGCCAACTCACTACGCAATGCACGCCGCCGGGCTTCTTCGCTGTCCGCGCCCACCCCGACGAGACGACGAAACAGCCTTCGCGCCAGCTCGATTCTTCCGGCGTCGCCATGCACGAGGTCCTCAGCTCGTTCGGCAAGGGCGCCGGTCACTCCGCCGAGTTCGCGATAAGCCCGAATGGTCAGCATTCCGTCCTGCTGACGCTCGTACAACTGATGAAGGGCGAATTGCAGCAGAGGCAGAACTGCCGGGCGATTCGTGACCTCTGCGACCATTTCGGCGACCAGGCCGTCCTGGATCCTCACGCCCGCCTTCCGAGCTGGGTTGACGATCGCTTGCTCGATTTCGCTCGGTGCAAGCGGAGGAATCATGCGCACGCTGTTTCGGAGAACCTGGCCGAAACCCTGATGCAGCATCACTCGATCGAGGTAGTCGCTGCGAAGCGTGATCACGACCCGTACCCGCGAGCCCGGCTGAGTGACGGCGCACGCCAAGGAGTCGAGGAAACAATCGCAACTGGCCGGGTCGGCCGACGTGAAAAGTTCCTCGAACTGGTCGATAACCAGAACGAGCTCGCTGCTTCCTGCGGGCAGCATGGCGTTTGTGGTCGACACTATCCCGGAGGCGTCTGCCGTGAGCCGTTGCAAGACATCGACGTGCTGCGTCGTGGTCAGGCGGAGCAGCGATTCGGCGAGACTGGCGTATGGATCCGTTCCGGGTTTGCACTCGGCCACGAACCAACGATCAGATCCGGTCACCCGACCGCGCCGCAACGCGGGAATGAGGCCGGCTCGAATGACCGAAGACTTCCCGGAACCAGAGGCGCCGATGACAGCAAGACATCGTCCGACGCCATGGTGACGGAGGTGTGCCACGAGCTCACTGATCAGCTCATCTCGTCCGAAGAACATCGTGGCGTCGGCCTCGTGAAACGGGAGCAGTCCGCGATAGGGGTTGCGGTGTTGCTCTCGGTTCGTGGTCGCGACGCCGACCATCGGTGCAACCGCTGTGCAGAATGCGAAGACGAACTCGTCGACGGATTGGTAGCGATCCTCCGGGGACTTGGCAGTCGCCATGGCGAGCACGTCGTCAACGGCATCGGGCGCGTCGGGGCAGAAGGCGTGAAGCCTCGGAATCTGCTCCGTCAGCTGCCGACGCCGGAGATCCGCAGCGTCGTTTGCCTCAGCGTGGGCTGGTCGTCCCGCCAACGACTCGAAGACCGTCATTGCCAGCCCGTACACGTCACCCGGTGGCCCGACGACGTGACCCGTGAGTTGTTCAGGCGCTGCGTACGCGGGTGAGCCGGGCGAGAGCGCAGGGTAGGCCGCGGCGGCGTCGTTCGGAGTCAACGCGATCCCGAAGTCACTGAGATAGGCATTGCCTTCGTCGTCGAGCAAGATGTTCGCCGGGCGTACATCGCGGTGAATGACCCCGACGCGGTGCGCGCTGGACAACGCTGCGCCGACGTCGACCACCATACGAGTTGTGCGATCGAGTGGCCACGGACCACGATCGAGTTGCGCCTCGAGGGATCCGGCGCGGAGCCATCGCATCACCAGATAGGCGCGCGCCGGCTCGCGCCAGAAGTCGTACAGCGGAACGATGTTCGGGTGTTCAAGGCGTGCAACGAGCTGCGCCTCGGCCTCGAATCGCCGGATGAAGTCCGGAAGGTCAGCCAGCTCGGCGCGGATGATCTTCACTGCGACGTCGCGCCCCACGGACGCCTGGCGGGCCCGGTAGACAACAGAGAACGCGCCCTCTCCGATCCGTTCGAAGAGTCGGTACCCACGCACGAACCGATGGGGCGCGGCGTCCTCCACCGGTGACTCGGGTGCGAGGAGCGCCGCCTCTACGGCGCAGAGCTCAGCCGATGGTTCGAGGCCGAGCTCCGTGCGCAAAAGTCGGCGGTAGTCGGCGAGGACCCGCAGGGCCTCAGCCGTCCGACCGCCGCGTGCGAGTGCTTCCATTAAGAGACGGCGCAGGCGTTCGCGCAGCGGATGGCGTGCGACGAGCTGCTCCAACTCGGCGACGACAAGGGCGCTGTCTCCGAGCGCAAGGCGAACGGTGGCTCGCTGTTCGTACGTCTCGAGCCTCAGCTCCTCCAGGTGTTGCGCCTGGCTCAGGAGCGAGTGTTCACCGGCGAGTTCGCCGAATGCAGGACCGTTCCACAGCGCCAGCGCCCGCTCGAGAAGCTCGACCGACTTCTCGAGCGGCTGGTCTATCCGACGCGCCTCGTTGGTGAGGGCGACAAAGGCCTCGGCGTCGTAAACGGTGGCACCCGCCTGGAGGAGGTAGCCGCCGTCGCTGGTGACCAGGGTCGACTGTTCCAACCCGGCCAGCGCGAAGACCTTCCGCAATCGGGTCACGTACACCCGCACGGTCCTCTCGGGCTCAGCCGGAACGTCCTCGCCGGGCCACACCGCTTCGATGAGGGTGCCAAGCCCGACCACCTGGCCGACGTTTGCGAGAAGCTCAGCGAGCAAGAGGCGCTGGCGGCGCCCGCCGAGCGGAACGGGTCCCGAAGGCCCAACTACTTGGACCTCGCCCAGGACCCGCAGCCGCACACCTTCCTCGCGCATCGCCGTTCGAACCTCTACTGCTTGAGCGCGGCCTGGAGCTTCGCCACAAGAATCGGTGCCACTCGATCGGCGGCCGAGACCTCGTCGGCGATCGACATGATCGCCGGGCCCACCCGTACCTGATAGCGCACGTATTTTATCGTGCCCTGGCTCACCCCATCAACGACGAGCGTCTGATCGAATTGGACCGCTGTCTGATCGCCGCCCAGCGCCGGCAGCTCCGGGCCGAAACGGGCCGTGCTTGAGAACTTGAAGTCCTTACCTACTAACGACGGGTTGTCCCGCGCCCCGTTCACTTGTGACATCCCATCGTTGAAACCAGCGAGGCACGCCGGTGTCCCCGGGAAGTTCCGAATCGATTCCATGACGGTTCGTGCCGTTTGCTCGTCGGCCATGATCACCACTGAGTGCGGAACCCCCTTGCCGGTGCTCGAGTTGCTGTAGATCCACCCCTTGACATCCTTCGCTTTGGCGGTCATGAACGGCATCTCATCGGGGAATCCGTTGCAGGCGGCGATGCTCTCGGTCACCTTTCGGTACTGGGAGGCGAAGACCGCGTCGGTCGGGTCGCCGAGGAACCGAAAGCCCGGTCCGAAGTCGGATTCGGTTGACCCTGCCGCAGACAGGATCTTCACGTAGTTGACCCCCGGAGTCGTCGCCGTGGACGGCGGCGGTGGCACCGTCGTTTGCGGCGCCCCGGTCGTGGTCGCCGGTAGAGCGGCGTTCGGTGCTTTCGTCGTCGTCGCTGTGCTTCTGGATCTCGTCACCTTCGTCGTCCTAGTGACCTTCTTTGTCTTTGTGGCCCCGGACGCGGGAACACCGGCAGCAGCGGAAGTAGATAACACCGCTGCCAACCCGAAGATCAACCATGGACCGACGCCGCGTGGCCGGCCATTGCGACCCTTCGACTTCGCCCTGGGAATCAATGCACCTGTCATGACTTCCTCCGATCCGGCCTCATGGCCGACACACGTCGCCGCAGGGATCTCGAGCGGCAGGAGAACCATGCCCCTCGTACATTTCATGGTGGCTTCGGTAGATTACAAACTGACTTCAACACCCCCGAACTGGGAACTTAGGCTACGCTGCGGGTGCCGTCCCCGGAAGAGATGGGGAGATGGGTCCGCTTCGATATCGCTCAAACGCGAGGCGAGTGCCGTGGCCGTGGATGCCGTCCCATTCGACGACCGCTTGGACGACCGCTTGGACGACGTCTTTGCGGGAGAACACTCCGTTCGACTTCGTGACGCCGACGGGTGAGTCAAGCCACGCCAGCACGGCGTCGGTGTCGTTCCGGGTGAGGTCGGCTGGTTGGTGACGGTCGCAGAGTTGTTCAAACTGGTGGTCGGTGAGGCCGACGGTGTCGAGCTGGGACTGCCGCTCGGTTTCGAGGGTGGCCCTGTCGGCGGGTTTTCGCTTCTCGAAGCGGGTGGCTCGTGCGGCGATGGCGCGGGCGGCGGGGGAGTCGAGACCGAGTTCGTCGGTCAAGGTGGTGATCTCGGCTCGGCGGGTGACACCGTCGATGGACGCAAGGCCGCGTTCGACGGGCTGCCACGCGACACCGAGAGTTTCGGACAGGTGCAGCGTTCGATCGTCCGCGAGGTGCGAGGTTCGCGGCGGGTCGGGACTCCCACGACAACTTTGCCGACGATCGCTTTCGCGTTCAGTGGAAAAGACCGCCGTGATCCGCTCGGATGGGTAGATACCGAGTGGGTGCGTAGTGGGTCGGTTCCGAGTGCCCGAACGTGTCGTGAGTGTCTTGGCTTCGAGGTTGAGGCGTAGAGGCGTTGAGGAATACAGTTCTGCCATGACGTTGACTCAGAGGCTGAAATGACCGATCGACGTGTGGATATCAACGGGCACCCCACTTGGGTCGAGGACAGAGATCCGGGACGGGAAGGGCCCACGGTTCTCCTCCTCCACGGCGGACTCTCAAGCAGCGAAACCCTGCTCGATTCGATCGGCCCCGCTCTCGAAACGGACTATCGAGTGGTTGCGTTCGACCGTCGCGGTCACGGTTACACCGCTGACACCGCCGAGCCGTTCCACTATCAGGACATGGCGACTGAAGCCATTGGTGTCATCGAGACCGTCATCGGGCACCCTGCCCACCTCGTTGGCTACAGCGATGGTGCCATCGTGAGCTTGACCGTTGCGTTGCGACGGCCAGACCTCGTCGAACGCCTCGTACTGATCGGCGCAAATTTTCATCACGATGGCATCTATCCGATCGAGCTGGACCCAGACTCCGGCTTTCTTGCCAGCCTGGTCGAGGCGTACGCGGCGCGTTCTCCCGACGGGGTCGAACACTTCGGCGAGATGGCCGGCAAGTTCATGGCCATGATCTCGACCGAACCAACGCTGACCATCGACGATCTTGCCCAGCTCTCAGCACCTGCACTCGTGATCTCAGGTGACGATGACCTCGTCAAACTCAGCCACACCATCGCACTCTACGAAGCCCTCCCAGTCGGCCAGCTGGCGGTCGTTCCCGGTACGTCTCATGGCCTTCCGCTCGAGAAGCCTGCTGCCGTGGGGGC
>JANPDB010000090.1:0-9507 GCA_031431255.1 Acidimicrobiia bacterium
GTTCCTCGGCGCGGTGTGGCTCGCAGTGAGCGGACCGGCGGAATCGGTGCGTGCGCTTGGTGATGCCTCTGCCGGCACCTGGCTCACGCTGCTCTACCTCGGCCTCGTTGCGGTGGCGATTTCGACGCTGCTGCAAACGCGAGCGCAACAGATCGTCCCGGCTCCCATCGCGGCGATCGTCTACGCGCTCGAACCGGTCTTCGGCGCCGCGGCGTCGTTCGCGTGGCGGGGTGAACGGATCGCCCCCGTCGGTTTCATTGGCGGCGCGCTGGTGATCACCGCCATGGTCCTCAGCCAGCGAGCCGAATTTGCGGAGTCGGTGCCGGTCTAGAGCAACGAGTCAGCCGCCGAAACGTGCTCCCAACTCGGCGGTGACCTTGCGGAACTCCGCCACCGTTTCGCTGATGATCTCGGCGACCGGCCGAACGCTGTCGATGCGTCCGGCGACCTGACCGGTGAGCGCGAGCGACGCTTCCATGTCACCGCCGAAGTACAGATCGAGGGCGCGGCCCATGACGGAGAGGCTGACCTGCTCCTGACGTTCGAGTTCCTCGCTGAGCTTGGTCCGAAGGGCCCGTAGACCGGGCTTGCCGTGTCGGTTGAGGAACACCGTGTCGGTTTCGGCGGCGTTGACGATGGCATCCTTCCAGTTCTGATGGACCGGTGACTCGGCGGCCGACACCATGCGGGTGCCCATCTGCACACCCTCTGCGCCGAGTGCGAACGCGGCGGCCATCGAGCGGCCGTCAGTGATGCCTCCGGCCGCGATAATAGGTACACCTACTTTTGAAGCGACGAGGGGCAACAGCACCATCGTTGCCACGTCACGCGGGTTCTTGAAACCGCCGCCCTCGCCTCCCTCGACGACGAGTCCGTCGACTCCCGCATCAACGGCCTTGAGAGCGCCGGCCAACGTGGGGACGACGTGGAACACGGTGAGGCCAGCGGCCTTCAACTGCGCGGTGTACTTCCTCGGATCGCCGGCGCTCGTCGTGACGAAGCGGACGCCCTGATCGATCACGAACTGCACGATGCCGGGATCGCGGACGAACGCCTGGGCGATGTTCACCCCGAACGGCTTGTCGGTGAGATCGCGCATCTTGGCGATCTCGATCTTCACGGCGTCGAGCTCGCCCGACGAGGTCTCGATGATGCCAAGTCCACCGGCGTTCGAAACGGCGCTGGCCAGTTGGGCCCTGGCGATCCAGCCCATGGGTGCCTGGACGATGGGGTAGCGAGTGCCGAGAACATCGGTGACGCGCGAAGAGATTGAATCGGTCATGGGTTCAGCCTGGCCGCAGCAGCGGTCGGCGCGCCAGACGGGGTCTGGGCCCGTGGCCTGGAACCGCAATATGTCTCACCGCCTTCTTACGGAATGTTGCGGCTCGTCTTACCTTCGGCCGTCATCGTGATGTGCGTTGGTGAACCCACCAGCGGCGAGCACCCAGCTCGTCTTCCCCCGCCCGAAGGACTCCTCTTCTCATGAATACCAAGAACTCCCGCCGCAATCGCATCGCCGCCATCGGCATCGGTGCCGCCCTCTCTCTCGGCGTCGCCGCCCCGGTCTTTGCCCAGACGTCGGCGACCACGGTCAACCCGACCACCACGAAGACCCGTCCGACGCAGGCCGAGCGCGAGGCCGCGCAAGCCGCCCGCAAAGCCGCCTTCGCCGCCCGCCTCGGCGTGAGCGTCGCCCAGATCACCCAGGCCGACAAGGACCAGGCCAAGGCCGACGTCGACAAGGCACTCGCCGCCGGCACCATCAATGCCTCCCAGGCCGGTGCCTACAAGACCCTGATCGACAACGACAGCGATGGTCGCGGGTTCCGCGTCCCGAAAGTCCGTCCGTCGTCCGACACCCAGCCGACCGAGGCCGAGCGTGACGCCCAGCGGGCCGCCCGACTGAAGGAGTACACCGCTCGCCTCGGTGTGACGGTTGACGCCTACACCAAGGCCCAGAAGGACCAGGCCAAGGCCGACGTCGACGCCGCCGTCACGGCCGGCCGCATCACGGCCGCCCAGGCGACCGAGATGAAGACCCGGATCGATTCGTCGACAGGTGGCTTCGACGGCCCCGGGATGGGCGGAGGCCGCGGCCACGGCGGCCCGGGAATGGGCGGCCGCGGCGGCCACGATGGTCCCGGTATGGGTGGTCGTGGCATGGACGGTGGCCGGGGTAACGCTCCCGCCGCCGGAGCCACGACCCAGCAGGCCTGACGTCGGCACTTCCTCGTCGAGTGACGGGGAAGTGACCTGACCCCGTTCCCCCACGTTGTCGCCCGCGCCTTCCCCGAGCGCGGGCGACAGCGCGTGAAGCGAAGGTGTTGCGTTTGGTCGCTCTGGGAGCGACTGAGCGCACGAATCCCAGTCAGGTCGCTGTCCCTACGTTGCGTCGGTCGATGCTCCGGCGGCAGCGAACTGGGCGTTGTAGAGCCGGGCGTAGGCACCGTCGGCGGCGAGCAGCTCGTCATGGTTTCCCTGTTCCACGATGGCGCCGCGCTCCATGACCAAAATGACGTCGGCGTCGCGAATCGTCGAGAGACGGTGGGCGATCACGAAGCTCGTGCGTGATGCCCGAAGCTGGGCCATGGCCCGTTGGATGCGAAGTTCAGTTCGCGTATCGACCGACGATGTTGCCTCGTCGAGGATGAGGATCGTCGGGTCGGCCAGGAACGCTCGGGCGATCGTGAGGAGCTGCTTCTCTCCTGCCGACACGGCCGTGCCGTCGTCATCGAGCCGGGTGTCGTATCCCTGGGGGAGGTGCCGCACGAAACGGTCGACATAGGCCGCCTGCGCCGCGGCCAGTATGTCGGCCTCGGTCGCTTCGGGGTTCCCGTAGGCGATGTTCTCGCGGATCGTTCCCGAGAACAGCCAGGTGTCCTGCAGCACCATGCCGACATGGGATCGGAATGCCCGGCGGGGCATTGTGACGATGTCGTTTCCGTCGATGGTGATGCGGCCACCATCGAGGTCGTAGAACCGCATCAGGAGATTCACGAGCGTGGTCTTGCCCGCCCCGGTCGGCCCGACGATGGCCACGGTACGGCCCGGCTCGGCGACCAGCGACAGATCGGCGATCAGCGGCTTGGCCGGATCGTAGGAGAACGCTACGTGTTCGAACGCGACGCGCCCGTTTGTCACGGCCGGGACATCATCAGCGCGCGTATCGTCAACCCCGGCGTTCGCATCCGCCGGCTCCTCGGGTGCGTCGAGGAACTCGAAGACGCGTTCGGCAGACGCCACGCCTGATTGGAAGACCGTGAACATCGACGCCATCTGGGTGAGCGGCTGGGTGAACTGGCGTGTGTACTGGATGAACGCCTGCACACCACCGATCGACAGCGAGCCGTTGGCCACCATGAGTCCACCGGCTACGGCGATGACCACGTAGTTGAGGTTGCCGAGCACCATCATCATCGGCTGGATGGTTCCAGAGATGAACTGCGCGCCGAAGTTGGCGCGGTGGAGTCGTTCGTTCACGTCGTCGAAACGCTGCTCGCTCTCGACCTGATGGCCGAACACCTTCATCACGGAGTGGCCGGTGAAGGCTTCCTCGACGTGACCGTTGAGCGCCCCGGTGTGGCGCCACTGCGCCACGAAACGTGTTCTGCTCTCGCCGCCGATGAACTTCAGCCCCCACAGCGAGAGGGGAATGGTGACCGCCGCGCACAGCGCGAGCTTCCAGGAGATCCAGAACATCATCGCCAACACCCCGATGAGCTGCAGCGCCGAGGTGAGCATCTGGCTCAACGTCTGCTGGAGGCTCTGGGCGATGTTGTCGACGTCGTTCGTGACCCGGCTCAGCAGATCACCGCGGGGAGTGCGATCGACGTAGCCGAGGGGGAGGCGATGGAGTTTCGCTTCGGCCCTGGCTCGCAGCGCGAACATCGTCCGCTGCACGATCCGGGCGAGCAGCCGGCCCTGCGTGGCGGCGAGGATGGCCGACACCACGTAGAGACCGCCGGCGAACCAGAGGGTCCGGTGGAGCGCGGAGAAGTCGACTCCCGTTCCGGGGCGACCGGGACCTCGCCCGTAGACGCCGCGCACGATCAGATCGGTGGCGTGTCCGAGGACCCGGGGTCCGGACACGTAGAGCGCGACGCTCACAACGGCGATCGCCACAACGGCGATGAGTCCGGCGCGCTCGGGCGCCATCAACGCCAGCAGCCGACGCACCGACGCACCGAAGTCTTTCGACTTCTCCGCCGGCATCCCGCCGGCGCCCATCGGCCCCCGGCCCATCACGGCCCGATTCGCCTGTGCCTGTTGACGCTGGATGCGGGGATCGAACTCGGGACCCTCGTCCTTCCGCGCGCCTGCTGACGGAGGGGTGGTCGTACTCACGCGGCGTCCCGCGTTGCGTGTTGCGATTCGACGATCTCGGCGTAGGTCGGACACGACACCACGAGGTCGTCGTGCGTGCCGAGACCGACGATCACGCCGCCCTCGAGGACCACGATCTGATCGGCGTGGCGCACCGTCGAAATCCGTTGCGCCACGATGATCACTGCTGCGTCTGCGGTCTCGGGTGCCAGCGCGGCACGGAGGCGGGCATCGGTGGCGAGGTCGAGCGCAGAGAACGAATCGTCGAACAGATACAGGTTCGGGCGACGCACGAGCGCTCGGGCGATCGCCAGGCGCTGACGTTGGCCACCCGAAACGTTCGTGCCTCCCTGCTCGATGCGAGCCTCGAGCCCGCCGGGCATTGCCCGCACGAAGTCGGCCGCCTGCGCAACGGTGAGCGCTCGCCAGAGATCGTCGTCGGTGGCATCGGCGTCGCCATAGCGGAGGTTGCTGGCCACGGTGCCGGAGAACAGATACGGCCGCTGCTGCACGAGGCCGATGCGGCCCCATAGCGTCTGGAGGTCGACGCGTCGAACGTCGACGCCGTCGACTTGGACCTCGCCCGAGGTGGCATCGAAGAGCCGAGGAATGAGGTTCAACAGGGTGGTCTTGCCTGACCCTGTGGCACCGATGATCGCCGTCGTCTGGCCGGCCGCGACCCCGAACGAGATGTCCGATAACACCGGGGTCTCGGCGCCCGGGTAGTGGAACCCGACGTGGCGGAACTCCAACGTTCCGTGACCGGGCAGTTCGGTGAGGGCGCCGTCGGCCTGCGCCACCGTGCTCGGCGTTTCGAGCACCTGCACGATGCGCTCGGCGCACACCGCAGCGCGTGGCGCCATCGACAACATGAATGTCGCCATCATGACCGACAACAGGATCTGCACGAGATACGACAAGAACGCGATGAGCGCGCCTATCTGCATTTTGCCGGCGACGATGCGGTCGGCCCCTATCCATACGGCCGCCGCGCTCGAGCCGTTGAGGACGAACATCACGATCGGAAACATCAGGGCCTGGAGGCGACCGGCGGCAAGCGACGTCGCGGTCAGCGAATCGTTTGCCGTGGAGAAGCGTTGCGTCTCGTCGGGCTCACGGGTGAAGGCCCGAACCACGCGGATGCCGGTGATCTGTTCGCGGAGGATCTGATTGACCCGATCGATCCGGATCTGCATGACCGAGAACAACGGGATCATCCGACGAATCACCGAACCGGCGACGATCAGCAGGACTGGCACGCTCACCGCAAGCAGGGCGGAGAGTCCGACGTCTTCGCGCAGCGCCATGGTGACGCCTCCAACAATGGTGATCGGAGCGGCGACGAACAAGGTGCAGGTCTGCTGCACGAGCATCTGCACCTGCTGCACATCGTTGGTGATGCGGGTGATCAGCGATGAAGCCCCGAGCTCGGATACCTCGCGTGACGAGAACCCGGTAACTGTATGGAAAAGGTCGCGACGCACGTCGCGCCCGAAACCTGTCGCCGCCTGTGAACCGAAGTAGACCGCAGCGATCGCGAATCCGACCTGCACCACCGTGACGAGCAGCATCTGGGCGCCGTGCGTCCAGATGTAGCGGCTGTTGCCCGGCAGCACCCCTTTGTCGATGATCGCGGCATTCAGGCTGGGGAGGTAGAGCGCCGCCGCGGTCTGCAAGGACTGGAACACCAGGACCAGCAGGAGCTGGCGCCGATACGGCCGGAGGTTGCGGCGGAGCAACCGTCCGAGGGCCCGCATGATCGACGGCCGGGCGTCGAGCGGGGGACCACCAGGGGTCCGGGAAGCATCGGCCATTTCTCCCAAGCTACTGAGCGACCGTCACGCAACACGAACCGAGGGCGCGTGGTTGCGGCTCTGGTGGCTTGTCGGGAACGGGCGGCGGGCGTCGGCGAGACGTTCAACCGATTTGGTCGATGGGCTTGTGACGGGGTTCTACGTTGACTTCGCCCAGACGTGCGCTCCGCCCCAGTCGATAGCAACGACCGGCTCGTCGCCCACGACCCAGGCGTCGTGACCTGGCTCCAATCTGCTCACTTCACCTGGACCGACTTCGAATTCGTTGCCATCGGCCATTCGTACACCGATTCGTCCCGAGATGCTGTACTGAAAGTGCGGTGCTTCGCAGAGTTCCGTGCCAGCCATCGGTTTGACGTGTTCGCTCCACCGCCAACCGGGCTGCAGCGTCATGCGCATGATCGGGGAACCTCCGAGCATGACGATCTCGGCTTTGCCGAAGGGCATCTCCCGGACCTCGGAAGGCGCATCGAACCCTACGTGTTCGGCAAGTGGCATCTTCGTACCTCCAGGTAGTTGGGTCAAGGTCGTGTGATCGTCGCGCCGCCCGAACGGAAAGTCAACGGAAAGTCTCTCCGGCGTCCTGACCGTCGACCCGGCCAGATTGAGGTCCCTGGTCGCTGTTCGACGGTTGTGCATCAGGTCGCTCGTGGAGCGACTCAGCTCACCAACTTCCGTCGCTCCCGCAATGACTCAACCCGTCAACGCGGAGCGATCCCGGACGGGCAGACTGGACACCATGCCTACGCCTGCCGAAGCAACGTTTGCCTACCACGAGCTCCTCCCGCTCGGGCCTGACGAGACCCCGTATCGGCTGCTCACCGCCGACGGTGTGTCGACCTTCCAGGCGAACGGAAAGACGTTCCTCGAGGTCGATCCTGAGGTCATCACGCTGTTGACCCGCGAAGCGATGCGCGACATCCAGCACCTGCTGCGGCCCGGCCACCTGGCGCAGCTCGCGAAGATCTTGGACGACCCGGAGGCGAGCGCGAACGACCGCTTCGTCGCGCTCGATCTCCTCAAGAACGCGGCGATTGCGGCGGGCGGGATCCTGCCCGGATGCCAGGACACCGGTACGGCGATCGTGAAGGGCAAGAAGGGCCAATACGTGCTCACCGGTTCCGACGACAAGGAAGCGATCACGAAAGGCATCTGGGACACCTACGTCCACACGAACCTGCGCTACTCGCAGATGTCGCCGGTCACGTTCTGGGACGAGGTCAACACCGGCAACAACCTCCCGGCCGAGATCGAGATCGAAGCGGTTGGCGGCGATGCGTACAAGTTCTTCTTCATGGCCAAGGGTGGCGGGTCGGCCAACAAGAGCCTGCTCTTCCAGGAGACGAAGGCCTTGCTCAATCCCGCTAGCTTCGCCAGCTGGATGGACGAGAAGATACGTACGCTTGGTACCGCGGCGTGCCCGCCGTACCACCTTGGTGTCGTCGTCGGCGGCACGTCGGCGGAATACTCGCTCAAGCTCGCCAAGCTCGCGTCGGCCCGCTACCTCGACTCGCTTCCGACGAGCGGAAACCGCGACGGTCAGGCCTTCCGAGATCTCGAGATGGAAGCCGAGGTGCTGAAGATCTCGGCGGCGACGGGCATCGGCGCCCAGTTCGGCGGGAAGTACTTCTGTCACGACGTGCGAGTGATCCGCCTTCCTCGCCATGGCGCTTCATGTCCCGTTGCGCTCGCGGTTTCGTGTTCGGCCGACCGCCAGGCGCTCGGCAAGATCACCGCCGAGGGTGTGTTTCTCGAACGGCTCGAAACCGATCCGGCGCGGTTCCTGCCCGACGTGACCCATGACGATCTCACCGATCACGTCGTGAACATCGACCTCAACCTGCCGATGTCGGAGATCCGGGCTGAACTGTCGAAGCATCCGGTGAAGACGCGCCTTTCGCTCACCGGCACGATCGTCGTCGGACGCGACATCGCCCACGCCAAGCTGAAGGAACGCCTCGACGCCGGCCAGGGGCTGCCGCAGTACCTGAAGGACCGGGCGATCTACTACGCCGGTCCGGCGAAGACCCCGGAGGGTTACGCGTCGGGTTCGTTCGGGCCGACCACGGCGGGCCGCATGGACTCCTACGTCGACGCGTTCCAAGCCGCCGGGGGATCGCTGGTGATGCTGGCCAAGGGGAACCGTTCGAAAGCAGTCACCGATGCGTGCGCGAAACACGGCGGCTTCTACCTCGGTTCGATCGGTGGCCCGGCGGCGCGACTCGCCCAGGACTGCATCACCCGCGTCGAGGTGCTCGAGTACCCGGAGCTCGGCATGGAGGCCATCTTCGAGATCGACGTCCACGACTTCCCGGCGTTCATCGTGGTCGACGACAAGGGCAACGACTTCTTCCAGTCGGTCTCGCGGCCGGTCTCGATCGGGAAGAAGTGATGGCCCGCAAAGCCTTCACCGGATTCGGGGTCGGGCCGACCGCCGATGCCGCGATGGATCGTACCCTGCAGCCCCTTCCCGCTGGGATCCTGCGGGTACAGGAGATCGCCGTGCCCGAGGGAGTGAATCCGTCGAAGCTCGGCACCTGGATCCAGCGGTTCGCGCTCGACGACACCATGTCCGACGATGCCCCCACGGAATTACACGTGCACATACGAACTGCGGCAGGCGGGCTCGACGATCCGAACGTCGTTCTCGCCATCGACATGACGGGTTCGCCGGCCGGGGACAAGATGCGCGCCCGACTCGGCGCCACCGAAGCCGACCTGACGTACCTGCTGTTCGGCCTCACCGTCAGCGAGTGACCGGGCGCCCCCACCAAAGTATTCCAAAACTGAAATAGTTCGCAAGGCTGCGGCGTTGGCAGAAGCACACCCGATCGAAAGTGCGAAAAATGAACACGCCGACTATTGCCATTCACCGAGCCCAAGAGCGCTTCGAGACGAAGCTGTCCTGGTTGGCCGGGAAGCACTCCTTCAGCTTCGGCAGCTTCTATGACCCCACCAACGTCGGCCACGGCCTGCTCCTGGTCAACAACGACGACGTGATCGCGCCCGGAACGGGCTTCGACACCCACCCCCACCAGGACATGGAAATCGTCACCTGGGTGCTCGAAGGAGAGCTCGAGCACAAGGATTCCGAAGGCAACCGCGGGTTGCTCTACCCCGGTCTCGCCCAGCGCATGTCCGCCGGTACGGGGATCTGGCACTCCGAAAAGAACCCGTCGAAGGAACGCCCGGTGCACCTCGTCCAGATGTGGGTGCTGCCCGACACCCAACGGATCCGCCCCGGTTACGAGCAGCTCGACATCAACGCTGAGCTCGCCAAGGGCGGACTCGTGCCCATCGCCTCAGGAGCGGGACACGACGCAGCGATATCCATTCGTCAGCGCGATGCCGTCCTTTGGGGCGCCCGCCT
>JANPDB010000091.1:0-10415 GCA_031431255.1 Acidimicrobiia bacterium
CTCCTCGACGGACCCCGCCTCGCCGTCATCCGGCAACTGTTCGACGTTTGGCCGGAGACCACCGTCGAACGGTGGGACGTCAGCAATCCGGCCAGCCCGAGGTTCGAGAGCCGCATCCATCTCGAGGGAACCCTGCTCGCCGCCCGGACCGTCAACAACCGGGCCCGCATCGTGCTGCAAACACCCTTCGGCGCTCGACTCCGGATGTGGCAGCCGGCCGACGGGACACCGGCAGCGCTTGACGCGGCAACCAAGGCCAACCGAAACGTGGTGAAGCGCGCCAAGGCTGACGACTGGCTCCCTCGCACGTACAACACCGATCAGGGCGGCAATCCGTCGGCGCTGCGCCAGGCGGTGAACTGCGTCGAGATCGGCAAGCCGGCCGACACCAGCGGGCTCTCCCTCACGTGGGTCGCCACCATCGACCTCAACGTGGCGAACCCTCGCCTTGTCGCCAGCGGCTCCGGCGGCGTGGTCGGTGAGGGGAACATCGTCTACGCGTCCGAGCAGTCGCTCTTCGTTGCGACGACGCCCAGCAACTTCTTCGGCCGGCCGCAGCCGGTGGTGGCGGCGCCGCGGACGGGGTTCGGCTCCGGCGTCGTTGCCCCCCAACGGCGCGCCGCCCGCACGCTTATCCACGGGTTCGACCTCTCCGGTCGCGACGGCGCGACGTACTTTGCGTCGGGCTCCGTCGACGGACGGCTCCTCAACCAGTTCTCGATGTCGGAGTTCGGCGGCGCACTGCGAGTAGCGGTCACCACCGATGGCGAGGGCTTCGGGTCGCCACAGCAGTCGGGCGTGCGCGTGCTCCAACGCAACGGTCGATATCTCGACCAGATCGGCACCCTGAACGGGCTCGGGATCAACGAACGCATCTACGCGGTCCGCTTCCTCGGCGAGCTTGGCTACATCGTGACATTCCGACAGGTCGATCCGCTCTACGTGATCGACCTTCGAAACCCGCGCTCCCCTCGTCGGGCCGGGGAGCTGAAGATCCCCGGGTACTCGGCCTATCTCCACCCGATCGCCCCCGGACAGCTCCTCGGCATCGGGCAGGACGCGACCGACCAAGGACAGCGCCTCGGGACAGCGCTCCAGGTGTTCGACGTCACTGACCCGAACAACCCGCGGCAGATCGCCAAACTGCGCGTCGGCGGCTCGAGCGAGGCGGAGTACGACCACCGTGCGTTTCTCTGGTGGGCGCCCACTCGCAACGCAGTGATCCCCCAAACCTCCGTGGAGGTCGGGCGCTACTCCAGCGGTGCTCTCGTGACGAAGGTGAACCCCGATGCGATCACCGTCCAGGGACGCATCGAGCACGAACTCCCCCTCACTGACGGCGGGCCGGTCCCCGGCCCCGTTCCGATTCCGCTCCCCGCCACGCCGGTGGTCGTTTCGCCCCCGGTACCCTTGCGGCCCATCGTGCAGACGGAGCAGATCCGCCGTTCGGCGATCGTCAACGGACGGCTCGTCACCGTCAGCGCGAACGCCGTCAAGGTGAACGACCTCGCCACGGTGAGCCCGATCAGCTTCACGTCGTTTCTCGGCCGCTGACCCGGCGACGCGGTCGGCCGACCGATTCGTGCGTGCGGGTCAGCCCGTTGCTGCGGCGCACGCTGCGGAGACGCCGGCGACGAACCGATCCACGTCGTCATCGGTCGTGTCCCAACTGCAAACCCAGCGGACCTGATCCTGCGTGGCATCCCACGTGTAGTGGGGGCACCACGCCTGGAGCGGGCCTATCACCTGCTCGGGTAGACGGGGGAAGAGCGAGTTCACCGTGGTCGGACGCTCCAGCATCACCCCAGGGATCTCCCGAACCCCGGCGTCGAGACGAGCCGCCATCGCGTTCGCGTGAAGCGCCATGTGCAACCAGCGGTCAGCCTCGAACGCAGCAAGGAACTGCGCGGCAACAAAGCGCATCTTCGACGGGAGCTGGGTGGCCTGCTTGCGGAGGTACTGCGCACTCGCGTGGGGCGCACGGAAGATCACGGCCTCCGCGTTCATCAGTCCGTTCTTGGTACCGCCGAACGACAGCGCATCGACGCCGACGTCGAAGGTATGTGCACGTAGGGGTACCCCGAGCGCGGCTGTGGCGTTGGCGATGCGCGCTCCGTCCATGTGGACGAGGAGACCACGTCCGTGGGCCACGTCGCAGATCGCCGCGACCTCGTCGACGGAGTAGAGGGTACCGAGCTCCGTCGACTGCGTGAGGGAGACGACGGAGGGCTGCGCGTGGTGGGGGTTGCCGAGAAGGTGCAGTTGCGATTCGATGTGGGCCGGGGTGAGCTTGGCATCTGGAGCCGGGAGATCGATGAGCTTGGCGCCGGTGATGCGCTCGGGCGCACCGGTCTCGTCGACCGCAATGTGGGCCGCCTCGGTGCAGATCACCGCGCCGTACTTGGGCAGAAGGGTCTGGAGCGCCACGACGTTCGAGCCGCTACCGTTCCACGTGAAGTACACGTCGCTGGACGGCCCGAGGAGGTCACGAAACGTCTCGACGGCACGGGCCGTCCAGGGGTCGTCGCCGTACGCCACGGCCGGGCCGGTGTTCGCGGCCGAGAGGACGTCGAACATCTCCGGGAGCACCCCCGACTGGTTGTCGCTCCCGAACCAACCCCGTGGGGCGGGGAGGTTGGCGAGGCAGTCGGCGATTCGGTCGGTCACGCGTCCGACGTTACCGGCTTGCCTCTCGTGTGATCCGCGGGGCGACGAACGCGATGCGGCAGAACACCTCCCAGCGGCGTTCGGAGGTGTTCTGCCCCCATATATAGGGGCAACCTCTCTCCCAGTGGACGGGTCACTGGTGTTGCGAGCAGTCGAGCGAAGCGAGCGGCGCAGCGCCAAGGTGCGGAGGGGCAACCTCTCTCCCAGTGGACGGGTCAGCCGGTGATGAGCTTGGTGGTGATTTCGGCGCTCAGGAGGACCAGGGGGAGGCCGCCGCCGGGGTGGGAGGAGCCGCCGACCAGGAACAGACCAGGGAGCGGCGAGCGGTTCGAGGGGCGGAGGAACGCGGACCGGGGCCCGTTCGACGACGTGCCGTAGATCGACCCGCCGGACGCTCTCGTGCGCTCCTCCAGGTCGGCCGGGGAACGGAGCTCGCGGACCACGACCTCGGCACCGATGTCGATTCCGCGCTCCCCGAGGCGCCGCATCAACAGGTCGGCGTAGGCCTCGGCCCTCCCCTCGGCCCGCCAGTCGACACCGTCGGCACCGTCGCCCAGTGACGAGTGTCGGGGCGCGTTCACGAGCATGAACCAGGCTTCGTGGCCCGCCGGACGTACGGCATCGTCGGCGGGATTCGAGATGTAGATCGTCGGATCGTCGACCGGTTTTGGTGACGCCCCGAAGATGGCGTCGAACTCGTCGTCGTAGCGCTCGGGGAACAGCACCGTGTGATGGGCGGTGACAGGCGTCGGACCGGCAACGCCGAGGCACACCACGAAACCACTGAGGCTCGGCTCGCACCGCCGAAGCGCCCTCTGGGCGCGATGTCGTTCCGGGCCCGGTGCAACCAGTCGCTCGTACAGTTCGGCGGCGTCGGCGTTGGCAACAACGGTCGCCGCACCGATCCGTGATCCGTCGGCGAGCACGACGCCGACGGCCCGGCCGTGGTGCACTATGACCTCCACGACGTCGGACCCGGTGCGGACTTCCACGCCGAGCGTGAGACATCGTTCGAGGAGCACATCGGCGATGCGTCGCAGCCCGCCGTCGACGTACCAGGCACCGAAGTGGCGTTCGGCGTAGACCACCGATGCGAGCGCTGCGGGGGCCCGCCGCGGGTCCGACCCTGTGTACGTGGCGTAACGGTCGACGAACGACACCAGGCGAGGGTCGTCGAGGTACGAAGCCGCCAGGGAGCGCAGCGTTCGGTGGGGCGCAATCGTGCGGAGATCGTTGATCCGCACGGACTGCTTCACAAGGTCCCACGGACCGCCGAGTGGCGACTCGAGGAACGGTCCGCGAGTGGCATCCCAGATCCGGCCGGAGCGTTCGTAGAACGCGCGCCACTGGAGGGCGTTACCAGGCCGAATGGCCTCGACGGCGTCCTCGAACTCGCCGACCCCGGCGGGGGCGTCGAACCACGTGCCGTCACCGAACCGGTAGCGGGCGACCGGGTCGAGGCGACGGAGATCCAGCACGTCACGGCGATCGACACCGGTGGCGGTGAGCAGATCGTCGAGGGCGAACGGCAAGGTCACGAGGGACGGACCGGTGTCGAACGAGAACCCGTCAACACGGTGGACCCCGAGCTTTCCGCCAATCACGTCAGCCTGCTCGCACACCACGACGCGCCGACCCGCGGCCGCGAGTCGCGCAGACACGGCGAGCCCGCCGACCCCGGCACCGATGACCACGACGTCAGCCAACGTTGCGTCCCTTCCACTCGATCGTTCCGGCACGCTTCGCTCGCCACGAGAGCGCGAGGAGACGCAGCAGAGCGGCGATGGAAATCGGATGCATCGCACTATCGGCCACCCTTCCACCGGTACAACGCGCGCTTACGACACGCCCGATGACACCAGCGGTGTATCCGGCGAAGCCGGCTTTTCGGGCCCTCCGGCCGAACAACCCCAACGCTGCGGCCGGAGGAACGAGATACGCGAGCGCAAGCATCGAGCCGAGCCCGATCGCTCCCCCCACGGAGCCGGTGCCGGCCCACAGGTTCTTCGTGTAGCCGTCTTTCAGCTCTGACCAATCCGTATACATACGACACGTCGCCAGGCGGGTTCCGTCGACCACAACTCCTCGTCCACCTGTCCGCTTGAACGCCCGGACGAGCGCAACGTCGTCGAGTACCTCGCCGCGCACGACAGCAAATCCGCCGGCCCTATCCAGCGCCGCCGCGTCCATCACCAGGAACTGGCCGTTCGCCGCCGCCATCGAGTTCGGCCGCGTCCGCTCGGCGAGGCGCAGCGGGAGAAACGACAGCCACAGCCACTGCAGGAGCGGCTGGACCACACGCTCGCCGAGGGTGATGGCGAGTTGACGGGGATACGGGGAGACGAGATCGAGGCCGCTCTCTCGGAGGAGGGCAACCGACGACGCGAGGGCATGGGGCTCGAGGTGCACGTCGGCGTCGATGTACACCAGGACGTCGCCTTGGACACCGAGCCTCAGCCGCTCACAGGCCCACGGCTTGCCGAGCCAGCCTTCGGGCAACGGTCCGGTTCCCCCGTCGACCAATCTGATCGATGGACCGGGCGACACCGCTGCGTGCCCCTCGATGATTCGTTGCACGACTTCGCGGGTGGCGTCGGTCGACCCGTCATCGAGCACCACGATCTTGAGGTCGACAATCCCCGTCTGGGCCAGCGCAGCTTCGAGGCACGGACCGATCCGGGCAGCCTCATCACGTGCGGGGATCAGGAGACGGACCCGTTCGTGTTGCGTCGGCACGATCACCCGCGGGCGGCGCAGGACGAAGGCGTTCACGACGGTGTGCGCGCTGACTACAGCGGCGAGGGCAGTTCCGAGTTGGGCGACCTTGACACCACTGCTCATCGAGCACTCCCCGTTCGACCGAGCCGATACACACCGAGGAGCACGAGGCCGAGCACCGGCGTGCCCACGAGTGCAACCGCCGGGTCGTCGAAGAACACTGCGAACAGCAGCGTCTCGGAGAACAACGTCCAACCCAGCAGCATCCAGCCAAGGTCATCGGGGCGGTGCGCAATCGGCTCAGCCACGATGGCGAGGAGGACACGCACCATCACCAGTCCGACGGCGAACCAGCCAACGGAGTTGACCAGCGGGATGGCGTTCAGCCCCGGCCCGGCGGTCTGTCGCCACTCCCAGGCGCCGAGGCGGATCATCTGCGGATCGAGGAACAGGTCCCACGCCACGAGAACGAGGGAGCCGACTGCCGCCCCGTTCCATCCTCCGCCGACGCGCTGGGCGCAGAGCAGGGCGAGCCAACCGAACATGGCCCAGGCGAGCGGCACGACGGCCGGAACGCCGAACACCCGCAGACCGAGGACGTCGGTGTAGTCGTAGTTCCCGAACGGCACACCGGTCTTCGAGCCGATCAGTTCGGCCGCGAAGCCGATGCCGACGCAGACGCCGACCAACGCGACGACTGCAGGCAACCCGCGGCTCCACCACGCGTGTGCACACGACGTGAAGAAGAAGGCCACGACCGACCAGATCGTGACAATCCGCTGACCCTCGTCGGAAAGCAAGGGATACGGGACCTGGAGCGCCAGGACTGTGGCGAAACCGACGAGCCCGGCGATTGGGAGGCGGCCACGCCAGTGATAGGCGCGCAGAGTACTGAGTGACTTCATCTCAGAGCGCGCGCCCATCGATCGTGCCTGAAGTCTCCAGCACGGCGAACCGGGCGAACATTTCCTCCGCATACCAACGGTCCGTGCGGGTGCGGGTCATCACGGCGCGATGTTCTGCGTTTGTATACGCGAAGTTCCGCAGAGCTTCGTCGGAATCCCAAAGCGAGAACGTCCCCTGCAAGCCGATCGGCGCTTCGCCGATGCCCACGGTGTATCGGAGCCCGGGCGATCCGTTCACGGCCGCAGCAACCGGTGGCGTTGCTGCGGCGAAGGCCCGCCATTGGCTCGCCTTCACCCGTGCTCTTGTCACTGCGGCGACGGCGCGTCCGGGCACGGCGACGCCGGGCACGGCGCCGTCGAACGGATCGCGACGCGACCACTTCCCTTTCCAGGCCACGGGAAGAAGCAAGGACTCCCACTGCTCGTCGGAATGCATCGCCCACCGTTTCGCCACCGGCGACGACTCCGAGAACTGTCTTGCGGACTCGATCGAGTCCCACACTGCGAACAGGCCCCACATGGTCGGGTCGGCATCTCGGGGTGTGAACGTCCGGCCGCTCCCCGTGCCGAGCAGTTTCCAGAATCGAAGGCCCTCCGTACGAGCAAGTGATGCCCGGTCCACGGCCATCGAAGCTACGGCGCGTGCGATGTCCAACGAGCCAACGCGTCGGAGGTGCATCGACGCCACGATCGTCGGCATGCGCGCGAATGAACTCATAGGCGCACATGCGGGTCGCCGCTTGCCGATGATCGGTCGGTCGTCATGCCGCGCTCCAACCGCCGTCAACGACGAGCGCCTGCCCGGTCATGTACGAACTCGCGTCGCTGCAGAGGAACAACAACGCACCGTCGAGCTCGCCCTCGGCGCCGACGCGACCCATCGGGGTCTGCGACCGCAGCCACTTCGCGCCGCCTTCGTCTTCGATGAGGTCGTTGGTGAGCTCCGAATCGAAGAACCCCGGACAGAGCGCGTTCACCCGCACTTGCTTGCGGGCCCATAGGCACGCCAGTTCCCTGGTGAGGTTCACCAGCCCACCCTTCGACGCCGAGTAGCTGGCCTGGGTGAGGCGTCCGGAGCTGACCAGGCCGAGCATCGACGCGACGTTCACGATCACCCCACCCTTCGCGAACATCGATGCGTTCGCACTCGCCTGCGACAGCACGAACGCGGCATCGAGATTGACCGCCATGACGCGCCGCCATTCGTCATACGGCTCGTCCTCGGGACGGAAATTGGCCACGGTGCCGGCATTGTTCACCAAGACGTCAACCCGACCGAAACCGGTGACGACGTGGTCGACGAGTCGGGCGCATTCGTCGGGAACACTCACGTCGGCCTGCACCGCGACCGAACCGGGAAGCTCCGAAGCGAGCGCGTCGAGGCGATCCAGACGTCGGGCCGCCATGACCACCTGCGCGCCGGCGGCGTGAAGGACGCGGGCGAATCGGACGCCGATGCCCGACGAGGTCCCCGTGATCAGGACGACCCGACCATCAAGCCGAAAGCCGGCGAAGGGGTCAGTCGCTGGCGCAGGGGCGGGAGGGGGGCTCGTCGGCATTCCCCCAGGCTAGGAGAGCAAGTGCCGCTACCGACGCGGTCGCTGAGGTCGACGCCAATACGTTGGACATGCGCATGCCCCCGATGACGCGTAGAACAGAGCCGTGAAGATTCGCATCGGTTACGGTCTCGGAACGCAGGGACTCGGACATGCGCCGGGCGATGGATCGGGCTACGCGCAGCTCGTCGACGACCTCGAGCGGTTGTCGTTCGACTCGGTGTGGTTCAGCGAGCGCCTCACCGGCAACGCGCCGGACCCCTGCGCGCTCATGGCGTACACAGCTGGGCGGACCACGAAGTTGAAGATGGGAATGAGCGTCATGGTGCTTCCAGGGCGCAGCCCTGTCCTCGTCGCCAAGGAACTCGCGTCGATCGCACTCCTCGCCGGGCCCGGCCGTCTCCTCCCCGCCTTCGGGCTGGGCGCCGCCGACCCCCGCGAGCATCAGGCCTTCGGTGTGAAGCGGGAGGACCGCGGCGCGATCTTCAACGAATCACTCGAAGTAATCCGCCGACTGTGGCGAGAAGACGACGTGACCCATCACGGGCGGTTCTTCACCTACGACAACCTCCGCATCGGACCGTCCCTCCCTCGGCCGCTCGACGTGTGGCTCGGCGGTATAGCGCCGAGCGAACTGCGGCGCGTCGGCCGCCTTGCCGACGGATGGCTTCCGTCATTCATCACGCCGACCGAGGCACCGGAGCTGAAGGCCAAGGTCATCGCGGCAGCGACCGAAGCGGAGCGCGAGATCGAGGCCGACCACTTCGGGGTGCTCATCGTCTACACGTCAGGCGCCCCGCTCGGCGGCCCGTTCCTCGAGCGCATCCGCGCCCGACGGCCCGATGTCACCGACCCGTCTGAACTTTTCCCCGTCGGTCTCCCGGCACTTCGCACACATATCAGTCGGTTCATCGACGCCGGATACACGAAGTTCGTTCTCCTCCCCGCCGCCGACCTCGCGGGCCAGCCCGGAGGCATCACCGAAGAACTCGAACGCGTCGCCGCTGACGTGCTCACCCTCGAACACGACTGATAAATCCAGGCCGTCGAACGGCGGGATCTCAGACGGCGTAATTCCGCAAGTGGAGCAGGGCGAGGTCAGCAGCAGGCCCCGCTGTCATCAGTCCGGACTCTTCCGCCGGCAACCGGCGCGCCCCGACTCGGCAGAACGCGCCCAGCGAACCGGTGATGGTGTTCGTCGCGTCGCCGGGGCCAAGAGTGAAGATGGCTCCGCTCGGCATCGTCAACGTGCAGAGCAACTCAACAGGTTCGAGTCCGTGCAACCGCATGGCGTAGGGGACGGTGGCGTGACCCAACCAGGCAACGTGACGGAGGCGGTCATCGTCCTCGTACTTCAAGCCGAGTGGCTCGGCGATATCGAGCGCGTGGGCCCAGTGCTCGGCCAGCCTTGTCGTCGCCAGGGTTCGGGGACGTAGGGGCGCTGCTGCCCACCGGTACAGCTGGGTGGGGTCAGCCTTTGAAAGTGCCTTCACTGATGCCCGCCGAGCGGCCTGCCATCGGCGCAAGATCTCGTTCGGAGCGACGTCCAGGGAACGGATCTGATCCTCGAGCGCGTCGTCGAGCGGCCGGTCGCGCCTGGTCCACTCGGTATCGCCCGGCCGCGAGAGCGTGGCCGGAACACCTTCCTCGGTAAGGGCAAGGTGCAACACGGTGTCGGCAACCGACCATCCCGGCGCGGCCGATGGCAAGAGCCATTGTTCCGGCCCCAGACCGTCGAGCATCGCCCCGATTCGCTCGTACTCGATCGTCAGATCCGTAAGCAGGTCATCGAACGGCGACGGCATGAGTCCACTGTCGCGCACTCCGATGAACCGGGCGAGTTCGGCCGTTCACGAAGAACACGCCGGCTGTGAAAGCCTTGGGAAATGACCGACGCAGACAGTCCCGGCACCGATCCGCTGCTCGACTTCGAGCGGCAGGATCTCACCTTCGACGACGAGACGATGCGGGTCTACGTTGCCGGTAGTGGACCTGCCGTGGTGGTGATGACCGAGATGCCCGGCATCACGCCGCTGGTCGCCCGCTTCGCACGCTGGGTGCGCGATGCCGGTTTCACGGTTTGGATGCCGAGCCTGTTCGGCGTCGACGGCGCCGAGCCGACGATGGAACTCGCCGGACAGGCCCTGCGATCGGTATGTGTACGTAGAGAGTTCCAGGCATTCGCCAACGGTGAATCGAGCCCGATGGCTCGTTGGCTTCGCCAGCTCGCTGCCCACGCCCATGGGGTCTGCGGTGGTCCAGGCGTCGGTGCCATCGGCATGTGCTTCACCGGCAACTTTGCTCTCACCATGATGCTGGAGCCATCGGTGCTCGCCCCGGTGATGTCGCAGCCTTCCCTCCCTTTCGACGATCCCGCTGGGACCTTCCTCACGACGACTGAACTGGCGGCGGTCAAGGCGCGGCTCGACGCCGACGACCTCACCGTGATGGCCGTTCGATTCGACGGTGACCCGTACTGCACCGCCGCTCGCTTCGACGCATTCGCGGAGGCGCTCGGTGATCGTTTCGTCCCTCGGGTGCTGTCCGACTCGTCGGCGGGCGACCTGGG
>JANPDB010000092.1:0-18540 GCA_031431255.1 Acidimicrobiia bacterium
TCGGCCAGAGCCGCAGGAGCCAGTCGTTGATCTCCCCGATCGGTTTGCGGGAGAGACCGGGCTGCACGAGGTACCAGTGGCCGAGGAGCATGGCGTCGGACACCGCGCCCAAGAACAGAGCGCCGACGATCGTGCGGGCGACGCTGAGCGCACCGTCGCCGCCACCGTTCGGTGCCGCCGCCCATCCGCCGGCGATGAGCCCGATGAGCCCGACGGCGGGTGCGACGAGATCGAGGATCGGCGGGAACTCGGGGCGATAGGAGACCTCACGCTCGACGGTTTCCGACGCACGGCCGAACTGATCGCGCATCTGTATTGCAGCGCTGGCCGGACCTCCGTCGGCCGGCAATTCGGCGACGACGACGTTACCCGTCCCGGTCATCGCAGAAACCCGTTCCTGCTTGCGGGTCGCCTCCTCGCGTTGTCGTTGGACGCCGGCCTTGCGTCGTCGGAACGAAACGGCGAAGGCACCCAGAGCAGCAACGGCGACTGCTGCCGACGCGACGTCCCGGACGACGACTCGCTCGGTGTAGAACGACGCAGCGAGGGCCCCCGCTGCGAAGATTGCGTAGGTCCAGCGCAACAGCCATCCGTAGCCGAGTCCGACGAGGCGGTGTCGTGTGGTCACCCAGAGGAAGAACAGGCCGCCGGTGGACCATTGGAGGAGCACGAGTGCGCCGTCGAGGTGGATCATGGTTGTGGACCGGTAGGTGTTGCGAGCATTGGAGCGCAGCGGAGGGGCGCAGCGCCGTCGTCGGTCACGCTTCGACGACGATGAGGCGGTGGTCGGCCTCGTTGAGGGGGAGGGGACCGTCGTCGGTGGCGACAACGATGTCCTCCAGGCGCATGCCCCACTTTCCGGTCACGTAGATCCCCGGCTCGACGGAATACGCATGACCGGCGGCGAGCGGCAACGCGTTTCCCTCGACCATGTAGGGGTCCTCGTGCTCCTCCATGCCGATGCCATGGCCGGTGCGATGGATGAAGTACTGGCCGAAGCCGGCCTCGTCGATCACTTGCCGAGCCGCACGGTCCACGTCCTGACACGGGGTGCCGACGGTGCCAGCGGCAACACCTGCGGCGTTCGACGCCATGAGCACGTCATACGCTTCGGTCACGTCCGCCGGTGGCTCTCCGGTGAAGACACACCGCGTGATGTCCGAGCAATAGCCGTCCATGGTGCCGCCGAAGTCACAGAGCACGATCTCTCCCGGTCCGATGACGCGTTCGCCGGCGTGGTGATGCGGCGAAGCGGCGTTGGGTCCCGACGCCACGATGGCGAAATTCACGACGTCGTGGCCTTCGGCGATGAGTCGACTCGAGATGTCGGCCGACACCGCGGCCTCCGTCCTTCCGATGAGTGCGATCTCCCCGCCGTGCAGTTGCGCGGCCACACGATCCGCCGTCGCCGCCGCAGCGCTGAGCGCAGCGATCTCCGCGGCGTCCTTGCGCATCCGCAAGGGCGACACGACCGACGACGATGTCGACCACGAGCGTCCCGGCATAGCCGTCTGCAGCGAGACGAGGAACTGCGCCCAGCACCGGTCACTGATTGCCAGGTTCTTCCGTGAACCTACGAGTGACGTGACGAGCTCGATCGGCGACTGGGTCTCCGTCCACGGAGCCATCGCGAAGAGCTCGGGATCATGGTCCACCCGGGCGGCCTCGAGCCCGGGAATCACCAGCGTGGCGTCGGCGTCGACCGGGAGCACGAGCATGGTGAGCCGCTCGAGCGGCATGGCGTGATAGCCGGTGAGCCAGGGGAGGTCGGCACCGAGGGAGAGCAGCAAGACGTCCACACCGTTCTCGACCATGGCGGTCCGGACTTTGGCGAGACGGAGCTGGCGGGCGGTCGAGGCGTCGATCGGCATGAGCCCAGGCTAGGGCCGGCGGGCCAGTCCGTTGGGAGCATCCTCGGTGCGTCGACTGTCCGTGGTGGCGTCGCACCCGCGGAGCCGGTACGGTCCGGGGCATGCTCGTCACCCGCCTTCGTCAGGTTGTCGTCGTCGCCGCTGAGTTGGAGCCGACCGTTTCGGCGCTGCAGGCGGCGTTCGGATTGGGAGAGGCGTTCGCCGATCCCGGTGTCGCGGAGTTCGGGTTGATCAACGGGGTCCTGCCGGTCGGCGACCAGTTCGTCGAAGTGGTCACGCCGTCGACCGGTAGCACCGCGGCCGGGCGATGGATGGAGCGCGGCGGCGGTGATCGCGGCTACATGGTGATCGTGCAGGTGGCCTCGATCGATGACGCCCGCTCGCACCTGACGTCGTTGGGGCATCGGTTCATCTGGTCAGCCGACCTCAGCGACATCTCGGCCAATCATCTTCATCCGGCGCTGATCGGCGGGGCGATCGTGTCGGTCGACGAGCCGCGTCCGCCGGCTTCGTGGCGGTGGGGCGGGCCGGACTGGTCGGCGAACGTCCGGACGGGCGTCGTCACCGGGGTTGCCGGCATCACGGTGGCGGCGAAGGATCCGTCTGCCATGCTGGCGAACTGGGCCGCCGCCTTCTCTCTGGAGGCGGTTCCGGGGACCGGGGACGAGTCTGGCGTTCTCGTGCTGGGCGACCGGTCCCGCATCTCGTTCGTCAGCGTCGATGCTCCTGTGGCGGGTGGACGCGACGGGCTGGTCGGCATCGACCTCGTCGCCGTCGATCCGTCGGCGGTGGGGCGAGTCGTCACGATTGCCGGGACGCAGTTCCGTCTCGTGGCTCGCGCCGGCTGAGGTCAACCGGCGGCGGGGGCGGCGACGGGGGCGGCGGCGGGGCGGCACGCAGCGTCGCCCGCCCGTGTGGCGCGGGTCGTCCCCCCGATACTCATGCCGTCGGCGTATGCGGCCAAACACCTCCCAGTGCCGTTGGGAGGTGTTTTGCCCCCATGTATGGGGGCAACCTCTCTCCCAATGTCTGCGCCGGTAGGCTCGAGTCGCTTCTTAGTCCGCTCCTCCACCACGTCAGGCACCCGCACCAAGAAGATATACACCCGCAAGGGCGACGACGGGACAACGGGCCTGTACTACGGCGGCAGGGTCCGCAAGGACGATCCCGCCCCGATGGCCTACGGCGACGTGGACGAGGCGCAGGCGGCCATCGGCCTCGCTCGGGCGGAAGTTCGCGTGGCGGCGTCCGACGACGTCACCCTCGCCGGGCTCGATCAAACCCTGATCGGACTCGAACGCGATCTCTGGGTCCTCATGGCCGACCTGGCGACGGACGAGATCAACCGCTCGAAACTCGTCGCCGGGGCGACTCGAGTGACGGACGAGATGATCGACGCGCTCGAAGCGCTGATCGACAGCTACTCGGCCCGTTTCGAACTCCCAAAGGAGTTCGTCGTGCCGGGACAGAACCGCGTCTCGGCGCTGCTCGACGTCGCCCGCACCGTCACCCGCCGGGCCGAGCGGTCGAGCCTGACGGCTGTCGCCGAGGATTCGCTCGTCCTCACCTACCTGAACCGCCTTTCCGACTTGCTGTGGACCCTCGCCCGCTTTGCCGAGCACGGCGTCACCTTGACGGCCCGCACCTGACCCACATGCCATTGACTCCGGCCTCCCCGGCCAACCCAACGCTGCCATCGCAGCAAAGGAACTCTCTGTGTCTCTCACGCTGAACGTCTCATCCGCCAAGCTCGCACCGAAGTCCGCCGCAATCGGCGTCGGCGTCCTGATCGGCCGAAGCGGGCCCGAGCTCCCGGCCGGAGCACCATCGGCCTCGGTGCTGGCGGCACGCGGATTTGAGGGCAAGCCGGGCCAGGTGAGCGTCGTTCCGGGGCGCTCCGGTTCGACGATCTACGTTGGTCTCGGCCGGGCGGTGGATCTGACGCTCGATACGTTGCGCTCCGCGGCTGCGCTCCTCGTGCGCTCGGGCTTCGGCGAGACGACCGTCGCGACCGCGTTGGTCGACGCCGCGCCGAGCCGTCTCGACCGCGCCGCCGTAGCCCAGGCCATCACCGAGGGCGCACTCCTCGCGAGCTATCAGTTCACCAACTACAAGTCACAGACCCTGCCCCGCTCGCTGAAGAACTTCGTGTTCACCGGGCGGGTAGGCCGGCTCGTCGATCAGGGCATCAAGCGCGGCGTGGTCGTGGCGGAAGCCGTGGCGATGAACCGCGATCTGGTGAATGAGCCGGCGATGACACTCACCCCGTCGCACTTCGCCGACATCGCGCTCGAAGTCGGCGCCCAGCGCGGCCTCGCGGTCACCGTCTGGGACGAGCACGACATCGCCCGGGAGCGCCTCGGCGGGATCCTCGGCGTCTCCCTCGGCAGCAACCAGCCGCCCCGCCTCGTGAAGATCGTGTATTCCCCAAAGGGCGCAACGAAGCGCACGCCGACCCTCGCCCTCGTCGGCAAGGGGATCACCTTCGACTCCGGCGGACTTTCGCTCAAGACGAGCGACGGGATGCTCACCATGAAGTGCGACATGAGCGGTGCCGGAGCGGTGCTCGGTGCGATGTCGGCGCTGGCCCAGCTCGCCCCGGCAGTTCGTGTCGTCGGCTACTGCTGCCTCACCGAGAACATGCCCGGCCCTGATGCCTACAAGCTCCTCGATGTCCTGACGGCTCGCAATGGCAAGACCGTCGAGATCCACAACACCGATGCCGAAGGCCGCCTCGTCCTGATGGACGGCCTGTCGCTCGCCGTCGAAGACGGTGCCGACGCGATCATCGACCTCGCCACCCTCACCGGAGCGGCCCTCGTCGCGCTCGGCAACGAGATCACCGCGGTGATGGGCAACCATCAGGGCTTCGTCGATTCGGTCCGCGCTGCGGCAACCGTCGTCGGCGAGGACACCTGGCAGCTGCCGCTGCCTGCGAGGTACCGCAAGCACCTCGATTCGTCGATCGCCGACATGAAGAACATCGGGAACCCGGGTCAGGCCGGGAGCAGCATCGCCGGGCTCTTCCTCCAGGAGTTCGTCGGGTCGACGCCGTGGGTGCACCTCGACATTGCCGGCCCGGCCTTCACCTCGGCGGACGAGGGAATCATCACTCGGGGCGGCACCGGCGCAATGGTCCGCACGCTGCTCCAGGTGATCGAGACCTTCGAGGTCCCGACCCGGTAGCGCACCGGGCGAACTCCACGGGACGTTGTCACGCGACCCGTCGGGTGGAGTGCGAGACCTGCTCCAACGCCCACGCTTTCAGCTCCTCGATGCCCGCGGCGGGGTAGCGCCACGCGTTGAGCTGCTCGGCGATGTCGTCGGCCGTCCCGCCGGATGTTGCGCAGCCCAAGGCGATCGCCGCGGCCCGGCGACGGGCGACGCGCTGTGCCGACTGGGCGAGGTCGGCCGCGTCCCACTGCTCGTGCTCGACCCGGAGCAGGTCGGGAAGGCGGAAGACCTTGCGTTCGTCTAGCCACGGGATGTCACGGCGGACGAGCAGTGTCACCCCGCCCCGCACGGCAGCGAGGTCGAAGTGGCAGAGTCGGTCAACGGCGCGTTGCACGGGGGAGTGTCGCCCAACTCGGTCGCCGAGGCCGAGGGCGCGGGCAACGTTGTGCGCGTCGAGCGGGTAGCCCTCCGGGGCTGCGTCGAAGCCATATGCGAACATACGGAGCAGCCAGAGCGCTGACGGTCCGATGACGCCGAGCCAGAAGCGTTCGACGTAGGCCGATCTCGGGTCGTGGCCGACCTCTGCGGTCACGTGGTCGGGCCATGGCGCGATGCGGATCTCTCCGCGTTGTCCGAACGGCATCGACGCCGGCGGAAGGGGCATGCCTCGCCGCACGCTCGCCGGCGGCGGGGCGGTTGGGGTGATTGCGGCAGTGACGGTGTTCATGCTGACCTCCGGAAGCGAGGAAGATCGTGGTGAGATCCGAGGAAGAGGAGGGCAACGCTGCCATGGTGATGTCAGGCAATGATCAGCCGGAGGACGAAACCGCGTTGGACGGCGCGCTGGCGCGGGCGACGCAGTTGTTGGCGGCGGCCCGGCGCGTGGTCGTGCTGACCGGTGCGGGCATCTCGACGGATTCCGGCATCCCCGACTTCCGGGGGCCGCAGGGTGTGTGGACGAAGAACCCGAAGGCCGAGCGCATGTCGAACCTCGCGCACTACCTGAACGACCCCGAGGTGCGCGAGATCTCGTGGCAGAGCAGGCTGGCCAACCCGGCGTGGGAGGCCCAACCGAACCATGGGCATCGAGCGCTGGTCGACCTCGAACGCTCCGGTCGGCTCCACACCTTGGTCACCCAGAACATCGATGAGCTCCACCAGCGTGCGGGGTCTTCGCCCGAGTTGGTCGTCGAGGTGCACGGCACGATGCGTCGGGCGCTGTGCTGGTCGTGCCGCCGGGAATGGCCGATGGAGGTGTTCCTCGAACGGGTGCGTGCCGGAGAGCGCGATCCACGCTGTCCCGACTGCGGCGGCATCGTGAAGTCGGCGACGATCAGCTTCGGGCAGTCGCTGGTCGAGGCGGACATCACCCGGGCGATGGAGGCCGCCAGCGTGGCCGACGTGCTCCTCTGCGTCGGGTCCACGCTCTCGGTTGGGCCGGTCAACCAGATGGTCCCGGTGGCGTACCGATCGGGAGCGGCAATCGTGATCCTCAACGCCGAGCCGACCGAGATGGACCGGCTCGCCACCGTGCTGTTGCGCGGCGCCATCGGGATGCTGCTCCCGATGCTGGTGGTGTGACCGAAACCCGAGTGAGTTAGTCGGGTTTTGAACTAGATTGTTTGCCATGGCTTCGTTCCGTGAACTGCTGTCGGCCGCCAAGTCCCAGATCGTCGAAGTGTCGACCGATGATGCCGCGGCCCGCATTACCGCCCCGGGCACCGTGGTGCTCGACGTGCGTGAGCCCGATGAGTACGAGCAGGGTGCGCTCGCCGAGGTCGTCCATATTCCTCGGGGCCATCTCGAGGCGCAGGTCGAGGCCCGCATCTCCGGTCACGACACGCCGATCGTCGTGTACTGCGCCGGTGGTGTGCGGTCGGCGTTCGCCGCGAAGACGCTGGGTGAGCTCGGCTACACGAACGTGGTGTCGATGGCCGGTGGATTCGGGCGGTGGAAGGACGAGGGCAAGCCGTGGAAGACCCCGGCCTCGCTCACGCCCGAGCAGCGCAACCGCTATCAGCGCCACCTTCTGCTCCCCGAGGTGGGAGAGAAGGGGCAGCTCGCGCTGTTCGAGAAGAAGGTCCTCATGATCGGCGCCGGCGGGCTCGGTTCCCCGGCGGCGCTGTATCTCGCCGCCGCTGGCGTCGGCACCCTTGGCATCATCGACATGGACGTGGTCGATGCGTCGAACCTGCAGCGCCAGATCCTGCACAACCTCGACCGCATCGGTGATCGCAAGGTCGACTCGGCGAAGAAGACCCTCACGCTGATGAACCCCGACCTGAATGTCGTTACCTACGACACGCGTCTCGGCGCCGACAACATTGAAGCGATCATGACCGGGTACGACCTGATCGTCGATGGCACCGACAACTTCCCGACCCGCTACCTCGTCAACGATGTGTCGCTCAAGCTCGGGATCCCCGTGGTGTTCGGTGCGCTGTTCCGATTCGATGGCCAGGTGACGATCTTCAAGCCCCATGACGGGCCGTGCTACCGCTGCATGCTCCCCGAGCCGCCGCCGGCCGAGATGGCGCCATCGTGTGCCGAGGCCGGCGTCCTCGGCGTGCTGCCGGGGATCATCGGTTCGCTCCAGGCGATGGAGGCGATCAAGTACCTGCTGAACCTCGGCGATTCACTGTCGGGTCGTCTCCTTACGTACGACGCGCTGGAGGCGAGTTTCCGGCCCCTGAAGATCCGCCGTGATCCGAACTGCCCGGCGTGCTCGATCGACCCGAAGGACATCGTGATCGCGGAGTACGACGAGCTCTGCATGCCGCATCGCCATTGAGGCGACGATTGGGCAGAGCGGAGTATGACGAGCTCTGCATGCCCCATCGCCACTAGGGCGGAGCTCTGGAAATTGGTGCCTCAGTCGCTCCGGGAGCGACTGAGGCACCAATCTCGCGTGGCAGCTACGAGATCTTGGGTGCGTCCGCTCCGAGGAATTGGGTGCGCAACTCCCGCTTGAGGACCTTGCCGGTGGCGTTGCGCGGCAGCGCCTCGACGATGGCGATGTCGTTGGGCACCTTGAACTTCGCAAGCCGCGGGACGCAGTGCTCGACGACCGTCGCCCGATCGATCGTGGTGCCCGGCTTGAGCGCGATGACGGCGAGGCCGACCTCGCCCCACTTGTCGCTCGGCACGCCGATGATCGCCGCCTCGGCGACCTGGGGGAGCTGGTAGAGCACGTTCTCGATCTCCGCCGGGTAGACGTTCTCTCCGCCGGAGATGTACATGTCCTTCCACCGGTCGACGATGTAGACGAAGCCCTCGTCGTCGGTGCGGGCGGCGTCTCCGGTCTTGAGCCAGCGACCCTCGAACGCAGCGGCCGTTGCGTCGGGGCGGTTCCAGTAGCCCGGTGTGATGTTGGGGCCGGCGACCCAGAGCTCGCCGATCTCGTCGGGTCCGCAGTCGCCGCCCTCCTCGTTGACGATACGCATCTCGGTGTGGAGCAGCACCTTGCCGGTGGACCCGATCTTGCGCAACGCGTCGCCCGGGTCGAGGAAGATCACCGCTGGACTGGTCTCCGTCATACCGAAGCCCTGCACCATGTTCACGCCACGCCCGGCCCAGTTCTCCATGATCGTAAGTGCACATGGTGCCCCTCCCACGCCGGCGACCCGCAGACGGGACAGGTCGGTGTCGGCGAAGTCGGGATGCTGCATCATGAACTGATACGGCGCCGGCACGGCGAAGAAGTGCGTGATGCCCTGCTTCGGGTCACTGATCACCCGAAGGGCCTCGCCCGGATCGAACGCCTTCAGGATGACGACCGTGCCGCCGGCGTGCAGGACCGGGTTGCTGTAGCAGTTCAAGCCGCCGGTGTGGAAGAGCGGAAGGACGTTGAGATGCACGGTGTCGAGTCCGATGCCGCCGGGAATGCCGAGGTTGATGCAGTTCCAGAAGTTCATGCCGTGGGTGATCATCGCTCCCTTCGGGTGACCCGTGGTCCCGGAGGTGTACATGATCGTGATCACGTCGTCGTGGGTGAGTTCCTCCCGGATGACCTGCTGCCCCCTGAACTGATCGACCACCGCCTCGTAGGCGTTGGCCGCTCCGGAGGAGTCGATGCTCAGCAGGGTCGTCACGTTGCACCGTCGCTGGAGCTCGGACGCCGCTTCGGCGAACGTCGAGTCGTGCACCAGCAGCATCGGGGAGCTGTCGTTGAGGATGTATTCGAGCTCGGTCACCGTGAGGCGCCAGTTGAGCATCACGGCGATCGAACCGGTACGCGCGCATGCGAACTGGACGTCGAAGAACTCGACGCCGTTGTGGGCGAGCACTGCCACGCGGTCACCGCGGCCGATCCCGAGGGACCGGAAGTACGCGGCCATCGCGTCGATCCGTTGGTTGAGGTCGGTGTAAGTGAAGCTGCGGCCGGTCCCGAGGTCGCGAACGGCCTCCTTCTTCGGACGATTCGCGGCGTGGTGGGCGATCCAGTCGTAGGCGCGCACGGTGCCGTGTCCGGCCGGCCGCGACGACCGCATGGCGGCTCGCTCGGCGGGATCGGGAACGAAGGCTTGCGTTGCAGTGGTGCCCATAGTGTCCATGATGGTCCTCTGCTATCTCTCTGTCGAAATACTGCACGTCAAAACGGGGTCCCGGCGAATGCGCCGTTTCTTGCCGGCGCCGACAGGGGGGCGACGCCGGCTGCTAACCAGATGGTCGAACGAGTCACCGGGAAGCTGGTTTGGCCAGCTCACGGCGAGCAGCGACATGCGCCCGGGGGCCGTCAGGCCACAGGGAGCCACAGGACGGAAAGCTGGCGCACGCTCACGTCGGTGCGTTCGAGAGCGATGGGGTACTCGGTGATCTGACGCCCGATCTCATCCCACTTCCCGTCGATGGCGAACAAGTCGTCGTGGAGCTGGGCTTCGAGGTCGCGCAGCTGCTCGTTCTTCGCTTCGACGGTCGACTCCGCGGTCTCGAGACGTTCGGCCTTCGACGAGCTCCGGCCCGCACGGGAGACGGCACTGCCGACGGAACGGGTGATCGATCGCACGTTCTTGCGTCCACCGAGCAATGCGCCGAGAAGATCACCGGCGCCCGCGATGAGCTCGTGAGTGCGCGAGGACTTGGCGTCTGAGCGCTTCTCCTCGACCCTCCGCTCGGCGAGTTCGATGGCGTCGTTGAGCTTGGCGATCTTGCCCGTCAGGGTCGCTTGGAGCTTCGCTGCTTCCTCATCGGCCTTGAGCTGGGCGGCGGCATCGCAGCGGATGGCGAACGCTTCCTCGGTCTCCCCGACGCGCGCCCAGAGCTTGAGTGCCTCGTTGCGTCGCAGCGGCAGGGCGTGGGTGGCGACGAGGTGGTCGGTGAGGAGCTTGGTGACCGTCCGGAACCAGACGGGGTCGTCGATCGGGACATCGGGGAGAGCAAAGACAGCGTTCGCCGGTGCTTCCGTGAGGAGGTCACGATCGTCGTAATCGACGATCACCGAGCTGGCGGGCTCGAAGAGTCGGGACAGCGGGTGGAAGACCGCCTCCCATTCCTCCGTCTCCTGCAGGCCGACTTTGGCGTCGTCGAAGACCAGCGAACAACGGGCGACCAGCGCTGCTTCGAGATGAGTGCCGCCGCGCACCGCGTGAACCTTTTCCGCCCAAGGTGCATCCGGGGCCAGGAAGTATGCAGACGTACCTTTCGCGATGTTGGGGGCGATGGGCACGTATCCATCCAACAGGCGTGGCGCCGGCGGAGCCGGGGAGACGGGGGCTGCTGGTGTTGCGGATGTTTGTGCGGACGCAGGCTGAGCCGAGGCGGGAACATCACGCTTCGTAAGTGTGCGGAGTTGTTCGCCGGTGAGTGGACCTCGGAGGTACGACAGCGTCCAGCGGCTCGTGAACACCGTCGGCTTCGGCTGCCCGGAGCGGTGCAGGACGAACTCGCGCTTGGCCAGCCCGCTGATGGTGGCCGCGAGCTGATCGATGTCGACGCCGCCGGCGGCCGAACGCATGCCGTCGAGGAGACGGTCCCGGTCGCGTTCGGTCTGGAGGCGGCCGACGATCCAGGTGGCGGCGTTCGAGAGCGCCTTGTAGTCGACATCAACCGGATTCTGGGTGGCGAGGACGACGCCGACACCGTACGCACGGGCCTGCTTCAGGAGCGTGAGGATCGGCTTCTTTGTCGGCGGCGCTGCGGTGGGGGGTACGAAGCCGAAGACCTCGTCGATGTACAGGAGCACGCGAAGGTTCGCGGTCCCCGACTGTTTGCGCATCCACGAGACGAGTCGGCTCAGGACTGTTGTCAGCGCGAATTGGCGTTCTTCGTCGCTGAGGTGGGCGATCGAGATGATCGATGCCTTCGGTCGGCCGTCGGGCGAATGGAGCATCGAATCGATGTCGAGCGGAGCACCTTTGGCCCACGCCCCGAAGGACGGGGAGGCGAGGAGCCCGTTGAGCTTCAGCATCAGTTCCGTGCGGTCTTTGGCCGGGAAGAACGTCTCGAGTTCGAGCACGCCGAGTTTGCGGAACGGGGGAGTCTGGACCTGGCCGACGAGAGTGGCGAGATCGATCGTCTGCCCGCTCGCCCACGCCCGGTCGAGGAGGTTGGTGAGGAGGATGTGTTCGCGGCCCGACAGGGGATCGCTGTCGATGCCGCACAGTGCGAGAAGACCGCTCACGACCGAGCCGACTTCGTCGATGCGGGTCTCTTCGTCGTCGACGGCGCCCGGCGGTGGCGCGAGGGAACCGACGAGGTTGAGCGGGACCCCGTCGGACGAACCGGGCGTGTAGACGGTGACATCCGCTGCTGCTCGGAGCGCGGCGATGCGGGCGCCGTCGAGACCCCACGAGGCCAGACCGTCGGCCCACTGCTTGGCCACGGCACCGGGGTCGGTGCCTTCGACCCACGGAGCGAACGACGCGGCGTCGAGGGACGGGAACGTGAGGCAGAGGTTCGACAGGTCGCCCTTGGGGTCGACGAGGATCGTCGGGATGCCGGCCAGCAGGGCTTCTTCGATCATCACCATCCCGAGGCCGGTTTTACCCGAGCCGGTCTGGCCGACGATCACCCCATGCGTCGTGAGCGATGCGGGGTCGAGTTCGATCTTCGTGCCGGTGCGGGTGTGGGCGGCCGGATCAACCGACTCGCCGAGGAAGAGTGCAGCCATCCCTATTGGTTAGCAGTTCAGCGACCCGGTTTGCCGCCGCCGACTCTGCGTTCTGGCCGGGGCATCCCGGACGGTTGCATCCGGCATCCCGGATCGGCCGATTTCGCCCGATCCTGACGGAAGAACGGACGTTTGGGGATGCCCGACCGGCCGGTCCGGGACGCATTCGCGTCGTCCCCAGACGGTGGGGCGACCCGGCGGACATCTAACCTGGCGGTCCGTTATGTCGAACCTCTCGCTCGCCGGTGGCGCAGCCATCGCCGCAGCGGGCTTCGTCGCCGGCACGATGAACGCCATTGTCGGGTCGGGGACGCTGGTCTCGTTTCCCACGCTGTTCGCCGTGGGCTTCGACAAGGTTCCCGCCAACATGGCGAACACCATCGGCCTCACCCCGGGCTCGGCGAGTGCCGCCGCGGCACAACGCCCCGAGCTCAAGGGGCAGCAGGTGCGGCTGCGACGCCTGCTCCCGTTCTCGATCACGGGAGCGGTGTGTGGGGCGCTGCTCGTGCTGGTGCTGAACCCCAAGGTGTTCGGCAAGGTGGTGCCGTTCCTGATCCTGCTCGGCGTGCTGCTCGTCGTGATCCAGCCCCGGATGCAGGCGCGTCTGCGGGCCCGTCGAGCCGCGAGTGCGGCCCCGACGACGTCGGTGGACCGCGAGATCCACTCGCCCGTTCTCCAGGGCGCGATCTTCTTCGTCGGCATGTACGGCGGCTACTTCGGCGCCGGCCAGGGTGTGATCATGATGGGGGTGCTGGGCTCTTTGCTCGACGACTCCCTTCCCCGCCTGAATGCGGCGAAGAACGTGCTCGCCGGGGCGCAGAACGGGTCGGCCGCAGTGATCTTCGCCGGGTATGCGCTCTTCCGCGGAGGCAACGTTCCGTGGCTGGCCGGGTTGATCATCGCGGTCGCGTCGATCATGGGCGGTCAGCTCGGTGCGCGGGTGAGCCGGCACATCAAGCCGATCGTGCTGCGGACGGTGATCGTGATCGTCGGACTCGTGGCAGCCGGGCGGTTGCTGTTCTTCAGCTGAGCCCGGGCTACTCAGCTTGCCCCGTGGGTGTCAGGCTCGACGACTGACGACGAAGACCCGGCGGAACGGAAACGCCGTACCCCAGTCGCGCCGGGGGAACTCGGCCCGCAGTGTCTGACCCAACTCGGCGCAGAAGTCGTCACGCTGCTCGTCGGTGTCGAGCAGCGCAAGAACGGGGCGGAGCGCCGTGCCCTTGACCCACTCCAATACCGGGTTGTCGCCCTGCAGTATGTGTACATATGTTGTCTCCCACGCGTCGACATCGGCGACAGACACAAGCGGACGCAGGAGATCGAGGTACCCGCGGGCGAGAAGCGCACCGTGGGTCCGTTGGCCGACGATCGACGGCAGCCGGGCGACATCTCGCCAGAGCGGGGTCGCCACCTGGGCGCGGATCGCCGCATGATGCGGGTCGTCGAAGTTCCCCGGTACCTGGAACGCCAGGGACCCGCCCGGCGTGAGCGCGTTGATCCAGATCGGTAGACGCTGAGGATGGCTCGGCGCCCACTGCAGGGACGCGTTCGCCACGATCACGTCGATCCCGGCGGGCGGGGTCCATTCGTCGATGCCGCCGTGCTCGAAGCGGAGTCGCTCGTGGGCGAGTGGCCGGGCTGCGTCGAGCATTGCCGCATCGTTGTCGATGCCGATCACGCTCGCCGTCGGCCAGCGATCGTTGAGGGTCGCGGTGAGCGGCCCCGGTCCGCATCCGAGGTCGACGACGAGACCTGCCTCGGGGGTGGTGATCCGGCCGACGAGGTCGAAGAACGGACGGCTTCGCTCGTCGCCGAACTGCTGGTACTGCTTCGGGTTCCACATGACGAGAAACAATACAAGTATAATACAAGTACTGCAAGTGGTTTCGGCGTCGGCAGCGGTCCTGCGGTGCAAGATGGGGCCTGTACGTCCCCACGGCACGGAGGAACAGACCTTGGAACTCCTGACCGAAGACGACCTCACGGAGTTGCTCGGGGTCGACACCGCGCGTCGACTCGTCGTCGCGAGAACCCTGGCCCGCTATGGCGAGGCACACCGGAGCTATCACGGCACGGCTCACGCTCTCGCGGTGACGTCTCGGTGTCTGGTGCTCTGCTCCGCGATGGCGTCGGTTGACCGTGATGCGGTCCTTTGGGCAGCCGTGTTCCACGACGCGATCTACGACCCGCGGTCGTCGACCAACGAGGCGGACAGTGCCGCACTGGCCACCGAAGAGCTGCGGTCGGTGGGCGTCGGTGTCTCCCTCGTGGACGAGGTCGTTCGGCTCGTTCTGCTGACCGCGGGCCACTCGGTCGCCGACGGTGACCACAACGGTGCCGTCCTGGTCGACTCCGATCTGGCCGTGCTCGGTGGAACGGCGGATGAATATGGCCGCTACGTCGGCGGGGTTCGCCGTGAGTACGCGTTCGTGCCCGACGACGCATGGCGCGTCGGACGCGCCCGGGTTCTGACGGGTCTCCTCGCCCTGCCCCGGCTCTTCACGACAGGCCTGATGCGGTCGCGGGAAGCTGTAGCTCGCACCAATATGCGCGCGGAGCTTCTCTCGCTAACCGGTGAGACGAGCTAGGTGTGCGACGAGGCCGGGAATCGACGCCTCGATCTCGTCGTACATCCGCTCGTAGGCCGACACCGGGTTGCCAAACGGATCATCCAGCCCGGTCGTCGGCGTACAGAGCGGGTCGAATCTGCGTAGATATCTGAGTGTGCCGACACCGAGCGGGTTCCTTCGGCGCGACGCCCGGTCAAGGAGCCAGCGCTCGTGCGAGCCGTCCATCACGAGCAGGAGCTCGAATCGGTCGAAGTCGTCATCGACGAATGGACGCGACCGGTGGCCCACGTCGTAACCGCGGCGAGCTCCGACCGAGCGCGAGAACTCGTGTGCCCGTTCACCTTTGTGCCAGTCGGTGGTGCCGGCGCTGTCGACGACGACTGCGCTGGCCAGCCCGGCTTCGGCAAGCGCCCGTTGCAGCACGGCTTCGGCTACAGGGGAGCGGCAGATGTTGCCTGTACACACCATCAAAACGGAAGTCACCGGGGCCCTGTGTCGATGTTCGTCAAGGCGATCTTCAAGATCGCGTCGACACCGCGCGAGGTGGTGAGTCGACCGGTGAGGACGTCGGCTTCGACTGCGCGGACGCGTTCGTCAGCGCGCAGATGATCGGTGAGCCGTTCCGTCAACTCCGTCCACAGCCAGGATCGGTCCTGCTCGGCGCGACGCTGAGCTTCTTCGGGGGCGCGGGCGGAGCGGAGTTCTTGGAGTGTGGTCCAGACCTCGGCGACGCCGAGTCCGGTGAGGGCCGATGCCGCGATCGCATGCGGGGTCCAGAGGGTGGAGGTGGGGCGCATCAGTCGCAGAGCGCTGGCGTAGTCGGAAAGCGTTGATCGGGCCTGGGCCTCCAGGTCGCCGTCGCACTTGTTCACGACGATGATGTCGGCGAGCTCCATGATGCCGCGCTTCACCCCTTGGAGCTCGTCCCCGCCGGCCGGTGCCACGAGCAGCACGAAGGCGTCGGTGAGATTCGCGACGGCGGTCTCCGACTGCCCGACACCGACGGTCTCGACGATGACCACGTCATACCCCGCGCCTTCGACGACACGGATCACTTCCCGGGTTCGCCGGGCGACGCCGCCGAGGGTGCCGCCTGCTGCTGTCGGGCGGATGAACGCGTTCGGGTGGCGGGCCAACTCTGCCATCCGGGTCTTGTCGCCGAGGATCGACCCACCGGTGCGCGACGACGAGGGATCAACCGCGAGCACGGCGACCCGCAAGCCGAGACCAACGAGGTGGAGACCGAATGCCTCGATGAACGTCGACTTGCCGACCCCGGGGGTGCCGGTGATGCCGATGCGGAACGCCGAGCCGTGGTGAGGGAGCCGTTCCAGCAGGGCAATTGCTTCGGCACGGTGGTCGTCCCTGGTCGATTCGACCAGCGTGATCGCCCGAGCGAGCGCGCGGCGATCCCCTCCGACGATCTGCTCGGTCACATCCACCGGTTCGAGATTAAACGCCGCCGGTTGGTGGGGGCGGATGGCTACGGTCTTCGGCATGTACCTGCCCTCGTCGTTTGCCGAGAACGACCCGGACGAGATCGCTCGGATCGTCGACGCGCACCCCCTTGCCCAGCTCGTGGTCGGCGGATCGGACGGTCTTGTTGCGACCCCCGTGCCGATGCTGCGGGTCGTCGATCCGGCGACCGGCGTGACCACCTTCCGGGGGCATCTGGCGAAGGCCAACCCGGCACTCGTCGAGGGGCGGTCGCTGTTGCTGTTCCTGGGAGTCGACGCCTACGTGTCGCCGAGCGCGTATCCGTCGAAGGCCGAACACGGCCGGGTGGTGCCGACCTGGAACTACGAAACCGTGCAGGTTCGCGGCGACCTCGTCCTCCACCCTGAACCAGCGTGGGTCCTCGACATCGTCCGCGCGCTGACGACCGTGCACGAGTCCCATCGGAACGCCCCGTGGTCGGTCGAGGACGCGCCGGCCGACTACATCGACGGCATGCTCCGATCCATCGTCGGCATCGAGGTCGTGCCGACGTCGATCGTGGCCAAGCGCAAGCTCTCGCAGAACCAGCCCGTGGCCAACGCCGAGGGGGTGCGCGCGATGCTCGCGGCCGGCACGCCGAGGGACCAGGCAGCCTCGCAGGCGATGCCCGTGCGATGAGTCGTCCGCTCCGCGCCATCGGCCGTTGTTGCGGCGCGCTCACCCCGGGCATCCCACATCGGGCTCCGACGCATCCCAGATAGCCGGTTCTCGGGCTCGGAAGCCCGATTTTCGGGAGTGTGGGATGGGGAACTCGACCATGTGGGATTCATCCGCGCGTAGACGCGCCGGCGGCGGTGGAGATCGCCGATTGTCGGCTCTACCGCTTGTCGCGGACGAACAAGGTGGGCAACTGTGCGTTCGACACTTTCCCGGATCACCGATGTCTTCTCAGGCGAGGTATCCCATGCCCGAACCCCTACTCACCGGCCCGGCGGCAGCATCGCTGCTGGGACTCGATGGTTTTCGTGATCACGTGTGGTCGCCGATGTGGCTGCAGCCGCATTCCGCGTCGGCCGCTCCCGGAATCATCCGCACGAGGGTGCCGCTTGCGTCGGTCGACGTCGCCGGCACGAGAGTCGCTCCGGTCGCGCTCGTCCTTGCCCACCTGGGCCACGTACCCGAGGCGCTGCGGGTCGAGCGGGGCGTCAGCGCCCGAGACCGCGTCGAGTACGCCCTCGAACACGCCCTACGGTCCGGGCTGGTCAGTGTCGCCGAGTTGCAGTCGCTTCGCTCGAAGATGCCGGGCGCCCAGCTCATCCGGGAGTTGCTCGGGCTTCGCGGCGACGAGCCCCCAACGGAGAGCTACGCCGAAACCACTGGCGTGCAGGTTCTCCGAGCGCTGGGTCATCATCCGTGGCGACAAGTCCCGATTCTCGGTCTTGCCGGGGAGCGTCACCGGATCGACTTCGTGCTTGCGTTCCGACGCAAGGCTCGACGTCCGATGGTCCTCGGACCGGGCGATGGACTCGGCATCGAGATCGATAGCCGCGAATTCCATGAAGGCACCTTTGAGCGGGACCATGCCCGACAGTCGGTCTACGACGCCCTCGGACTGCACTGGATCACCTTGACCCCCAATCAGCTGAGGCGGCCGAAGCAGGTGGAACGTGCCATCAACGGCGCGCTCGCCAGGGCACTTCCGTCGAGAGGCACTCGGCGCGCCAGCTGATCCCACATAGGCGGCGTCGACATCCCACATAGGTCGAAAACGCGCGGAACTGTCGCGACTTTGGGCCCTCTGGGATGCCCACACTGCTGATGTGGGATGCGGAACGGGTCAGGCCGCCGCGACCCTGCGAGCCCGGAGGAGGGCCAGAATCTCGGCTGCGGCGCTGGGGATGTTGGTCCCCGGGCCGTAGATGCCGCTCACGCCGGCATTGCGGAGGAACTCATAGTCCTTCGCCGGGATGACGCCGCCGCAGACGACGAGCACGTCGCCGGCGCCCGCAGCGTGCAGCTCATTGATCAGTTCCGGCACGAGCGTCTTGTGGCCGGCCGCCTGCGAGCTCACCCCGACCACGTGCACGTCGTTCTCGACGGCATCGCGGGCCACTTCGGCGGGAGTCTGGAACAGCGGGGCGACGTCGACATCGAAGCCGAGGTCGGCGAACGCCGTGGCGATGACCTTGGCGCCGCGGTCGTGGCCGTCCTGACCCATCTTGGCGACGAGCATGCGGGGGCGGCGGCCCTCCTCGGTGGCGAACGTGGCGATGTCGGCCACGATGGCCTGGAAGCCGCCATCGTCGGCATAGGCCGCGCCGTACACGCCGGAGATCGAGCGGATCTCCGCCTTGTGGCGTCCGAACACCTTCTCCAG
>JANPDB010000093.1:0-13431 GCA_031431255.1 Acidimicrobiia bacterium
CGAAGCGCGGTTTCACAGTCCTCCACGACGATCAGCGAGGCTCGGCGGAACACGGTGTCGTCGAGTTCTCGGGCGTCGGCTTCGTGGGACCCGACAGCGACGACGCACGCATTCTCGGCGAGCAGCGACCCGTTGAACACCCCCGTCCGCGCCGTGGTCGCGCACACCACGATGTCGGCATCAGCAACGTCGGCGGGCGTGCCGGCATTGACGTCCAAATCGGCGCCATCGAGCTCACCGATGAGGACCGCGACACCGCGGGGGTCCCGCGCCACGATGCGCACCGACTCGATCGGCCGCACCGAACACACCGCCGCGATGTGGCCACGTGCTTGTGGGCCGGAACCGAACACGACGAGACGTTTCGCGTCAGGCGGTGCGATCTCGCGCACGGCGAGAGCTGACAGGCCGGGAGTTCGGATGTTGGTGAGCGCAGTGCCGTCCATCAGTGCGATTGGAGTGAGGGTCCTGGCGTCCATGAGGATGAACACGCCCTGGATCCGTGGCACGCCGTGCTCCGGGTTGCCCGGAGCAACGCCGACAACCTTCACGCCCACGGTGGTCGCGGTCTCGCTCGGCATGAGCAGCAGTTCCCCCGCTGCGACGGGAATGCCGACGCGTGACACGCGGCGGTCGTCGAAGGTCGTCGACCCAAGCGCGAGAGCCAACGCGTCGATGACCTCGCGCCACGACAGCGCGCCGGTCATCACGGAAGCATCGAGGTAGGGCAGGTTCACGAGGCGTCCAGGAGGTCGAGCGGACGACAGAACCTATCGTGGAGGCCGATGAACATCGACGACGTCTCCGTGACCGACTACCACACCGGCGGTGAGCCGTTCCGGATCGTCACCGGCGGCTTGCCACCGATCGAAGGAGCGACGGTCCTGGAGCGTCGCGCGTATGCGCAGACGACGACGGCCGTCGATGTCGTCCGCCAACTCCTGGTCAACGAACCGCGGGGTCACGCCGACATGTACGGCGGGTTCATCGTTCCCGCCAACGACGGCGGCGCTCACTTCGGTGTGCTGTTCTGGCACAAGGACGGTTACTCCACGGCCTGCGGACACGGCACCATCGCGCTCGGCACCTGGGCTGTCGAGACCGGCCTGGTGCCGACCGATCCCGACGGCACCACCGAGGTCGTGATCGACGTACCTTCCGGCCGGGTCACTGCTGTCGTCACGTGCGTCGGCGGCGCGGTGCAGCACGTGTCGTTCCGAAACGTCGCGTCGTACGTGATCGCGCGCGACGTGATGGTGACCACGTCACGGGGCCCGGTGTTCGTTGACATCAGCTACGGCGGTGCGTTGTACGCGTCGGTCCACGCCGACCGTCTCGGCCTCGCCGTCCACGCCGAGCACTACACCGACCTCATCGCGCTGGGCCGGGAGATCAAGTGGGCGCTCAACGACACGGAGTGGGCGAAGCATCCAAGCGACGAGCGGCTCGACGGCATCTACGGCACGATCATCTTCGACGACCTCGGCCAACACCTGAGCGGCCCGCATCAGCGCAACGTGACCGTCTTCGCCGACGGCGAGGTGGATCGCTCACCGTGCGGCTCGGGCACATCGGCCCGGCTCGCGCTTCTCACCGACGAAGGCCGGATCCACGGCGATCAGCATCTCCACCACGTGTCGATCGTCGGAAGCGAGTTCACCGGGCGAGTGGTTGAAGCCGTGACCGCCGAGGGCCGTGACGCGGTCATCACCGAAGTCCGCGGGGCCGCTTTCAAGACCGGAACCAGCGTGTTCACGCTCGACCCGAGCGATCCGATCGGCACCGGATTCGTGCTTCGATGACCGCTGCCCGGTCCGAACAGATCCGACACTGAGCCACACGCTTCGACGGTTGTGCGGCGACGCGGCTTCCGGCGCTAGGGAGCCTTCTCGGGGTTCGCCGTCGGGTCGGTGTTGAGCTCGTTCTGAGCCCGCTCGAATCCAACGGCGACGATTCGCTCGACGGCATCAGCGGCCACCTGCACAGCGATGTCGAGTTCCACTTGCTCGGCTTTGCCGGGGCGCTTCAGCACATAGTCGCCACCCTTCGGGGTTCCCGACGGCCGACCGATGCCGATCCGGATCCGCCCGAAGTCACCGCCGCCAAGGTGTTCCTTCAACGACTTGATGCCGTTGTGTCCGGCCGCGCCGCCGCCCATCTTCATCTTCACCCGACCGAGCGGCAGGTCGAGTTCGTCGTAGACGACGACGAGCTTGGCCGGGTCGTCGATCCCGTGGCGCCTCACCAGGAGACGGACCGACGCTCCCGACAGGTTCATGTAAGTCTGCGGGAACGCCAACGCGACAAGCTTCCCGTCGATGCGGACCTCGGCGGAAAGCGCCCGCTCCTTCCCGCTCTTGAGGCGACCCCCGGAACGCTCGGCCAGCAGCGCCACGACCGCAGCGCCGACGTTGTGGCGCGTGCCGGCGTATTCGGAACCGGGGTTGCCAAGGCCGACCACGAGAAGGTCGGCCGGCGTGCCCGTACGTTCAACGGCTTGCGTGAACAACTTCATCAGTTCACGGCTCCGATTGGGTCAAGCATGGTCGCCAGCCGGAAGACGGCGGAGTGAGGCGCGGTCGCAGGAAGGGGCGACCCGGCACAAGCCTCAGACGCGCAGGAAATCGATGTGCAGCGCGGTGTTACGGGTCTTGTGGCGCTGGATGTCCTGAAACTTGACCTTGATCGGCTGGCCGTCGAGCACCAGCGTGAGCTGCGCCTCACGGCTGGCCCGGGTCGGGAACGACACGGAAACGTCGTGGTGATCGAGCTCGATGGAAATCGTCTCGGAACCCTTGCCGTAGATCACGCCCGGAATCTTGCCGGTGTGACGGAGACGGCCAACCGCGCCGGAACCCGTCGCGGTGCGACGATCGGCGGTCAACGTGATTTCAGACATGGCGAACTCCGTGCAAGGTTGCTCTTCGGGTGAATACGTGCAGGCCGCCTGACCTGCCAGACGCAGGTCAACCGACAAAACAGGACCGCCAATACTACTCCGCCGGCGCTGGGTGAGCTACCGAGGTCCGATTCGGGCACGGGGCCTGGGGGTTCCGCGACCTCCGAACGACGGATCGATGAGAGCGCCAGCGTGGCTAGTGCACTGAGTCGGAAGTTCCTTTCACGTCGATCCTTCTGACAGTGCACGAACCACAAGGAATGAGAGCATTTCGACGTGAGAGGAACTTTTGCGAAGATGCACTAGAGGGCCACGACGCGGGTGACGTTGGCCTTCTCGGGCGGCACGGCATCACGGAGGCGATCGGCCGCCGTGATGATCGCGCACCGACCCAGGGCGCCGGACGAGCCGGCGGCACCGGAGGTCACGAAGGCCAGCGCGGCCTCCACTTTCGGAGCCATGCTCCCGGCACCGAACTCGCCAGCGGCAAGATGCCGACGCATCTCGTCGGCTCCGACGGTCGAGAGCCAACGCTGGGCCGGGGTGCCAAAGCCCACGGCGACCTGCTCGGTTGCGGTGAGGATCACCAGCAACTGGGCATCGAGTTGATGGGCGAGGAGAGCCGACGTGGCGTCCTTGTCGACCACCGCCTCCACCCGGGCGAGCGCGCCCGCGGGTCCTCTCGCCACAGGGATGCCTCCACCCCCGGCGGCGATGACAACATGTCCCGCGGCCAGCAGTGACCCAATCGCCGAGCTCTCTGCCACCTCGATCGGCGACGGCGACGCCACCATCCGACGCCACCCACGGCCCGAATCCTCGGCGACCGTCCAGCCGTACGCGGCAGCGAGCTCCTCGGCCCGCTCCCGGGTGAAATGGGAACCGATCGGCTTGGTCGGCGACCTGAAGGCCGGGTCATCGGCGTCGACGACCACTTCGGTGACGATCGCCGTCACCGGCCGTTCGAGCCCGCGGGCGTGCAGTTCATTGCGTAGAGCGAGGAGGAACATGTGCCCCATCGCTCCTTGCGTGTCGGCGACCGCGAAGTCGATCGGGATCGGTGCCACCTCGGCAATGGCGAGCTCCGATCGACGCAGTATGTAGCCGACCTGCGGGCCGTTGCCGTGGGTGACGACAACCGAATACCCGGCCTCGACGAGATCGACGATGGACGGGGCCACGGCACCCACTGCGTCGAGCTGATCGAGGATCGACACGCGATCATCGTGGACCAACGCATTGCCGCCGAGAGCGACAACGATCACCGATCCGTCAGCGCGCATCGACGACGACCACCCCACACATCCCCCCAACGTAGGCGTTCGAAGACACCGACGCCCCGCCCAACGGTGAACGTTGGGTGTCGGTCGTGTTCGGTGTCGCCATGCGGGCCCGATAGCCCACGCTGCCGATGGTCCCGGTCTGCTGGATGCAACGCGGGTGGCTCAGAACGCCATCGGAACGACGCAACGATCCGAATGACCTAGCCAGAAGGCTCGGCGAACGTCCGATGATGGCTCGATGTTCGTTCTTTCTACGGGGGCGCGCCGCCCGATCGGTCGCATTGCCAGCTTCGCCGCAGCTGCGTTGATGCTCGCTGGCACTTCGGTGCTCACCTTTTCATCAGAGACGGCGAAGGCCGGTGTCGGCAACCGCGTGCAGCTCTGCCACCGGACCCACAGCACGACGAACCCGTATCGACGGATCACCGTTTCGAAGAACTCGAGTCACGACAACCATACCGGTGGCGTGTTCGGAGTCACCTCGCCCTGGGGTGACATCATCCCGTCGGGCTTTCCCCCGATGAACTCCCTGAACTACACGAACAACGCGGCGGGACAGGCGATCTACAACGGCACGACAACCTGCAAGGGCATGAGCCCGCTGGACTTCATCACCTCGGAGATCGCCGCTGGCGAGTCCCTCGCCACGATCCTGGCTGATCTCGACGATCAGGGCGCCGTCGAGGACGCGGCGACGCTCGCCGCGCTGGGCTCCTCCACTTTCACGACGGCCTTCCAGGGGCAGACGCTCTCGCAGATCCAGGCCTCGCTCGGCACGGCAACCCCGATCGCCGTGACCAGCGCGGCGACGGGCGTCAACGTCTCGAGTGCAACGGTCAACGGCACGGGTACGACGCAAAGTGCGAGTGTCACCGTCGCCATCACGTTTCGCTACGGGACCGATGCGGCGTTGGTCGGTGCCACGACGGTGGCGGCCTCTCCGGGAACGGCGTCGGGCACGACCACCGTGAGCAGCAGCGCCACGCTGACCGGACTCAACGCGGCGACGACGTACTACTTCCAGATTGTCCTCACGTACACCGATTCGGGTTCAGGGGCGACGGTGGACTATCCGGGCGCCATCATGACCTTCGCCACGCCTGCGGCAACGTCGACCACGACGGCACCCACATCAACAACGACAACAACCACCACCGAACCTGCAACCACCACCACCACAACCGCCCCCACATCAACAACGACAACAACCACCGAACCTGCAACCACCACCACCACCACGACACCCACCACCACGACACCCACCACCACCACCGAACCCACAACCACCACCACCACCACCACGACACCCACCACCACCACCGAACCCACAACCACCACCACCACGACACCCACCACCACCACCACCACGACACCCACCACCACCACCGAACCCACAACCACCGAACCGACGACGGCACCACCGACGATCCCGGGGACGGCTACTGCTTCGACGTCGACCTCCGCTCCGATCACGGTGGCCGTCGCCCCAGACCCCTCGCCCCAAGCCACGCCCACAACAACGACGATTCCACCGACCCCGGACACGGCTCCCGCGCCGTCGTCGAGCGCCGTCGCGGCAGCGTCCAGCACTTCGACCATCCCGACGATCCTCGGAAATGGACCCATCCGCCAACTCGCGCCACTCACCCCAGTCGTGGTCAGGAACCCTGATGGTGAGATCGTGCTGACGACCTCCGCCGACGAGACCGGAACCGCATCGCTCGACGGACTCCCCCCGGGCCGCTACCTCATCGAATCGACCGATGCCGAGGGGAACACCACAGTTCGAGGCGTCGAGGTGCTCGGCGCCCGGCTCGACGCGCCGACGACGCTGGCCCTCACCGGATCAGACCCCAGACCACAGATCGGGCTGGGGATGCTGCTCGTCCTCCTCGGTGGCGCCCTTCTCTTCGGTCGTCGTGGGGCACGCCGACCGACCCGGACCGATTGAGCGGCGCAGGACCGCCGACGCCGGGTGTCAGCAGGTGACGTCGACGAACGGCTGACCGAGGACGGTCTCGTCGAGGGTGAGGCCGAGACCGGGGAGATCGGTCTGAGGAACCAGGAACGAGCCGACCCGGGGACGCGGGCCGGTGACGAAGCGCACGGTGACCCAGCTGTCGAAATCGACCGAGTGCACCCGCAGCCGAGCCGGGGTCGACGCGTTCATGTGAGCGAACGTGGTGTCGGCCAGATCGCAGCCACTGGCATCTTCGACGGTGACACCGATGCCGAGCTCGACTGCGATGTCACGGATGAGCTTCGCTGGCGTGATCCCGCCGACGCGCATGAGCTTCACCGTCACTCCGTCAGCGACGCCCAGGCGGTTGGCTTCGAGCAACGCGGCCAGCGACACGATGGTTTCGTCCATGACCATCGGTCCGGTCCATGAATCGCGCAGCCGGGCACAGTCGAGCAGGGTGGCACACGGCTGCTCCAGGAACACACCGGCACCATCGGTACCAAGCGCGCGTACGAATCTTCGCGCGGCCGACAGCGAGAAGCCGCAGTTGGCATCGGCGAAGATGACCACATCTGGCCCGGCCGTTTCTCGGACGGCGAGTACCCGGGCGGCGTCGACGATCGGATCGTCGCCAACCTTCACCTGCAACCGGTTGTAGCCCTGGGCGATCCGCTCGTGGGTCTTCGCAATGACCACATCAACGGTGGCACCCTGCACCGGGCGGTAGAGCGGGGTCGGCTCCGGCCCGTCCCCACCGAGCCGCTTCCACAGCGGAACCCCAGCGATGCGGGCGGCGAGGTCCCACACCGCGATGTCGATCGGCGCCTTGCAGTACGGATGACCGGTCATCGCCGCCGCCATGCGTCGGTGGACGGACTCGGGGGTGAGCGGATCGGCTCCGAGAACCACCGAGGCCAACGTGGTGACACCCGTGATCTGGCCAGGCAGGTTCGCCGAGTCGAACGTGACCCCGACGGTTCCCGACTCGCCGATCCCCCACGTACCGTCGTCGGCCGTGACCCGGACGGCGACGACGTCCTGACCGGTCGAGATGCGGTCGCCCGCCATTCGGTACGGGCCCTCCGCGTTCGGAAGATGGATCGACCAGGCTTCGACCCGACTGATCTTCATCGTCAGAACTGGTTCTCGCCGCCGAAGATGTCGGACACCGAAGCGTCTTCGAACACCGCCGAGATGGCATCGGCCAGCAACGGTGCGATCGACAGCACCTCGATCTTGTCGATCTGCTTTTCGGGAGGCAGCGGGACGGTGTCGGTGATCACAAGCTTCGACAACGACGAGTTCTTGATCCGGTCGATGGCCGGGCCCGACAGGATGCCGTGGGTAACGACCGCCAGTACTTCCGCGGCACCGGCCTTGACCAGCAGGTCCGCCGCAGCACAGATCGTGCCTGCCGTGTCGACCATGTCGTCGACCAGAACACAGGTGCGGCCCGCCACCTCGCCCATGATGTCGAGCGCCTCGACGGTGTTGACCGCACTCGTCGACCGCCGCTTGTAGATCGACGCCACATCGGCATCGAGGCGTTTCGCGAATTTCTCTGCGACTTTCACCCGGCCGGTATCCGGCGACACCATCACGCAACCCGGACCAACCGCATACTTCAAGTGCTCGACGAGCACCGGGGTGCCCGTCAGGTGATCGACGGGGATGTCGAAGAACCCCTGGATCTGGCCGGAGTGCAGATCGATGCTGACCACACGATCCGCCCCTGCGGCGGTCAGCAAATCGGCTACCAGCTTCGCGGTGATCGGCTCGCGACCGTCACTCTTGCGATCCTGGCGGGCGTAGCCGTAGTACGGACACACCGCCGTGATCCGCTTCGCCGACGCCCGCTTGGCGGCGTCGATCATGATCAGCTGCTCCATGAGATGGTCGTTCACCGGAGCGCAGTGCGTCTGGAGGATGAACACATCAGAACCGCGAAGCGACTCGCCGAAACGGCACCGGATCTCACCACTGGCGAAGTCGACCAGACCGGGGTTGGTGAGCGTGACCCCGAGGCAGTCCGCCACTTCGGCGAACAGGGTCGGATTGGACCGGCCGGCGATGAGCTGCAGACGCTTCGTGGGGGCGACTTGCATGGGAGTGGATCGTCTCCTGGGGCCGGCGCCGGGAGCGTCGGGAACGAGGTGGACCCCGGACCGATCAGCCGAGGTAGGCGCCCGGGCCGACCCGAACGCCGTCGTGCACGCTAGTCCCCGGCTCGAACGCTGCATACGGGCCGACGACGACGCCCGCGCCGAACGTCACCCTCTCGGCCGTGCTCGCTTCAATGGTGGAGCCTTCCCCGACGGAGCACTCGACGAGTCGCGTGTTCGGGCCGATCTCGCAGCCGCTGCCGATCACGGTGTGCCCTTGGAGCAGCACGCCCGGGAAGAGCGTCACATCCGTGCCGACGATGACCGTCGAGTCGACGTAGGTCTGGTCCGGATCGAGCATCGTGACGCCCTGGCGCATCAGCCGGTCGTTGGTCCGCCGGCGGAGTTCCGCCTCGGCCTTGGCCAGCTGGACGCGGTCGTTGACTCCCTCGGCTTCGGCGCGGTCCTGGACCACGTGGGATGCCACCGGGTATCCGGCGTCGGCCAGGACGGCGACGACGTCGGTCAGGTAGTACTCCCCCTGGCTGTTCTCGGGACTCAAGCGCCGCAGCGCCGGGGCGAGCAGCGCGCGCTTGAAGACGAACACCGACGTGTTGATCTCGTCGATCGCCCGTTCGTCGGCCGTGGCGTCGCGGTGCTCGACGATGCGCCGCACCCGTCCGAGCTTGTCCCGCACGATCCTGCCGAGCCCCGTAGGGTCCGGGACGTGGGCGGTGAGGACGGTGACGGCAGCTCCACTTGACCGATGTGTCTGGACGAGGGCTTCGATCGTGGCCGGCCGGAACAGCGGCTGGTCGCCTGGCATGACGATCACGTCGGCTTCGGCGTCGGCGTCGAGCTCGTCGGAGGTGAACGCGGTCAGGGCTACCGAGACGGCATCGCCCGTACCCCGCTGCACGTGCTGGGTCACGAACTCGAGTGTCGTGTTGGCGGGGGCCTCCTCGATGAGCGTCTTCATGACCCGCTCCGCTCCGTGGCCGACCACGACGATTGCCCGGGAGACGCCGACCGGGGTCACGGCGTCGAGCACATGGCCGATCATCGGCTTGCCGCAGAGCCGGTGCAGCGGCTTGGGCCTGGCCGACTTCATCCGCGAGCCTTCTCCCGCCGCCATGATCACCACACTGAGGGTTGGACCCCCCGGCGTGCTCCCGGGCTGCTGTTTGGCGATCGACAGGATCGCGTCGACCTCTTCGCGTGCGTTCACCACAGGGGGACCTCGTCGATGATTCTCGGGACGGAGCAGCCGCGTCGACCGTCAACGCGCCGAGTTCTCGGGGAAGGACTCGAACCCTCATTCTCTGGACCAAAACCAGATGTCCTGCCATTGGACGACCCGAGACGGACTGCCGAGAGCCAACCTTACCCGAGGTCGCTACGCCGGAACCGTTCGGTTCCGGCGTAGGTTCAGCCGGTGGCAGGAAGGAGTGCGAGATACTGGCTGCGTTGGATCGGGGTCGAGATCGGACCGTCCGGACCCGCAACCTTGGTCTTGCGCACGCCGCCGACCTCTACGGAAACCGCGCCGAACGACTTGTTGGGCACGTTCGAATCGATGGCATCGAGCAGCTGCGCGAGCACGATCGCCTGACGCTCCGCCGACAGATCATCGAACGAGGCATTGAAGGAGAGCGCGTAGCCGTTGCCCTCGTCGCGGAACTCCGGTTCGACGTCGCGAACGTCGGAAGTCAACGTCGGTTCGGAGGGCAGCGGTCCGCTGACGAGCGCGGTGATCAGCTGTTCGGTCCATTCCAGCGGATCCGAGGCGTCGGTGAGGCCGGTCACCTGGCGTTCGACGGGAACGAGTCGGCCGTTCTGCACAAGCAGGATGCGGATGCTCCGCTGGCGGCGGTCGAGCGTGGTGCAGAGATCGAGGGTGAGCGGCTCCCGCGCGTCGACGACGGCACCGTTCGGGTCACGGACTGCGTTGATCCGGGAACCGCCGTCGAAGAGCTGGACGGACCGCGCGGTCCGACCGTCGATGAGGGTGTAGAGCAGTTGACACAGCGGAAACGCGTTCTCGGCGATGTCCCGCCCGGTGGCGACGTCGATGGAAAGCGTGCCATCGGCAAAGCGGATCGCCACAAACTTCCAGGACGACAAGTACTCCGAATCAACGGCGCTGCCGTCTTCTGGTTGCGGTCCTCGCTGCAGCTGGCCGAGAAGCGCCTGGGAGACCACCAGCGGACTGTCGGAGAGCAGGACTTCGCGCGAGCGCGGGAACAGGCTGTCCTCGCTCCGGAAGTAGACGTTGCGCTGCTGGACGGGTGTCTGCAGTCGTTCGACTGCCCCACGATCTCCGAGTTCCCCTGGTCGGCCGGTCGGCGCGACCGCACACGCCGTGAGCATGACGGCCACGCCCAAGGACGCGATTGTCCGCCGGAGGGCATTCACGGTTCCACCAACTCGGCGCAGAATCGCGCTCCTCCGCCCGGCCTCTCCTCCACCCACACCCGGCCCCCATGGAGCTGCGCATGTGCTGCAACCAGTGCGAGGCCGAGTCCCGTGCCCTTGACGCCGGACCCCCGCTGATGGGCGGCGCCGCGTCGGAATCTCTCGAACAACAACTCTCGATCCTCCGCACCGATGCCGGGGCCCCGGTCCTCGACCGCAATGACGATGCGCCGGGGGGGCTCCGCTGAATTCTCGCCGGTCAGCGGTTCGGATCCGGGTCCCAGGATCGTCGACGTGCTCAGGATCTCAGAAGGGACCGACGCGGCGTCTCGAAGCTCGACACGAACGGCCCCGTTCGCGTAGTTGGCGGCATTCTGGAGGTAGTTGGCGATGATTCGCTCGACGCGACGCTTGTCGAGACGGACTTCGGGATGGTGCAGACCGGATGCGTCCACCTCTGCCGATGAGTCCTGCAGCGTCACGAGTTGCTGCACGAACGACGGAAGGTCGAACACCTCGGCGACCAACTCGGCGGCATTGGCGTCGAAACGGGATATCTCCAAGAGGTCGAGGACCAAGCGCCGGAAGTGCCGGGACTGGTTGCCCAACACGTCGACGATCTTCCGATTTCGTTCGCTCAGTTCGTCGCGTCCTCCTTCGAGCAGTTCAACGGCTGCGGTGAGCGCGGTGAGGGGGGTTCGCAATTCGTGGCTGACGTCGGATGCGAAACGGGCCTCGCGCTCTATGCGGGTCTGGAGCGACGCCGCCATGTCGTTGAAGGACGTGACGAGAGGATCCAGATCGGAGTCGCCGGTGAGCTCGAGACGGGTCTCCAATCGTCCGCTGGCGATGTCTCCGGCAGCGACCGCTACATTTCGCAGCGGGCGAACCACCCGTCGGCTCACGGAACGACCGACGACCGCTGCTCCCGCGGTCGAGGCGAGAGCAGCGAGGGTCAGGGCGCGTCCGAGGTTTCGAAGCGACCCGTCGAGATCGGCGAGGGAGGAGAACTCGTAGAACGTGGCCGATACGCTGGGCAGACGAACGCCGATCACCAGGCGGGAGCCGCTCCCGTCGCGGGCGATCTGCCAGCCGCTGGCCGTATCGTTTCGCGGATTGCGGGAAGACGCCTCCATTCGGCGCCTGAGCTCGACGGGCACCAGGTCGAGGGTAACCGTGGCGTCGTTGCTTCGATAGGTAGCCGAGCCGCTCTGCAGGAGACTCGACGACGAGCCGGGCCGATGCTGACTGCGCAGAACGGAGGAGACACTGCGTCCCGATCGACCGGCGAGCGCCTGCTGGGCCTCGGCGGCGTTGGTGAAGGCGAGTCGTTCGGCAGCACGACGGCGCTCGGCCACGAACGATGACCGGGCGACCACGAAGGTGAGCAGCGACACGATGACCGACACGACGAGCGCGCCGAGCGCGAGGGCGATGGTCGTACGGGAGGCCAGGCCCAGGTGGACGGACCGGAGGCGACGGGGTAGGAAACGGCGGAAGAACCCGGAATCGACGAGATCAGTCACGTCCTCCACCGGCGGGGTCGGTTCCGTACGATTCAGGTAGGCGCCGGGAAGGATCGAGCCGCGGCGGATGGCGTCGACCGGCGCGCTGGGCGAGACAGACGGTGACGGCGCGTGACCCGAAGGGCGGGACGGGCGGACCTCGGCCGAACCCGCCTCGCTCGCGGCCGGCGACGATACCGGCTCGGCGCGCCGTGGGTCAGTCACCGGGCGGGACCAGGCGGTAGCCAAGCCCTCGAACGGTGGCGATGAGGGTGGGTTCGGCGGGGTCGTCCTCGACCTTGGTCCGAAGACGACGGACATGGGCGTCGACAAGTCGGCCGTCGGCAAGTGCGTCGTGATGCCAGACCTCCGCCAGCAGCGCTTCGCGGGAGAACACTTTTCCGGCGTTCTGGGCCAGGAACAGCAGAAATCGGAACTCGGTGCGGGTCAGCTTCAGGTCGACCCCACCCTTGAGCGCCCGGCCCTCCTCTTCGCGGATCTCGACATCGCCGAACGCCAGGCCGCGCAGACTGCCGCCGGCGGAGGGGCGGGACGGCTGGGCCCGTCGAAGGTGAGCGCGAATGCGGGCCGCCAACTCCTTCGGCTGATACGGCTTGGTCACGTAGTCGTCGGCGCCGGCCTCGAGCCCGGCGACGACGTCGAAGCTCGACTCCTGGGCCGTGACGACGATGATCGGCACATCGCTCGTCTGGCGAATTGCCCGGCAGATATCGAACCCGCTCATGTCGGGAAGCTTCAGGTCGACCAGCACGAGCAGAGGCTTGTCGGCTGCGAACGCGGCCAGACCGTCGGCGCCGTTCGCCGCCTCCGACACGTCGTATCCCTCATCCTCGAGGTGCAGGCGCAGCGTGAAACGTACGTCGTCGTCGTCTTCGATGGTGAGCAGGCGGGTGCGCACGTGCTCCAGTCTGGTCGCTCGCCGGAGTCACGACGACGATCGTCCGTCAAGCAAACCACCACCGCGCGAAAACCGGCGGTCGCCGCACGCGTAGACGCCGGGGGTCACGAATGACCCCCGGCGCCCCGATGCACTTCCCGAGCCGACGCCCTGTGGCGATGGTCTTGGCTCGTTGTTCGCCCTGCCGTGCTCGATCGTTGCCTTAGTCCGGCGCGGCAGCGCTACTTCTTCTTCGCCCTGCGCTGGAAGCGCGTCCTCTTCAGCATCTTCTTGTGCTTCTTCTTACGCATGCGCTTACGGCGCTTCTTGATCAGCGATCCCATGAGGACGAAAAAGTTAGTGCAT
>JANPDB010000094.1:0-3464 GCA_031431255.1 Acidimicrobiia bacterium
ACCTCGCGACCCGTGAACCAAAAGAACGCCAGGGTGAAGGCGGCCCCGATGTCGGGTCGGGTGGCGAACGGCCAGGTGATCAGCCGCCAGACCTCCCCGTCGGTGACCAGGGGACGGAACAGGATCAGCCGGAAGAAGAACGCGTTGCTGACCGCGTAGATGAACATGACGAACACGTTCAACGCGATGACGAACACGGTCGTGGTGACGTCGACCGTCCCGACCCTGAACCACGGGTCATCCTCAGCTCGGCGCTTCGGGACGGAGATCGGAAATCGTCGTGCCACGCTTCCACCCTACCGATAGCGGCGAATGTGCCGGAGTCGACCGTCTCGGAATACCGTGCAGGCCATGTCGGGTGATGTGCTGGGGTCCACGGGTTTGCGAGCGCCGATGTTGGGGACGGTCGTGTCGATCGAGCTGGGGGTTGGGGAGGTCGTGCGGTCCGGGGCCACGCTGGTCGTGCTCGACGCCATGAAGATGGAGCACCCGATCGACGCCCCGTTCGACGGGGTGATCGTCCAGGTCCTCGTGTCCGTCGGCGACACGGTCGAGGAGGGTCAGATCCTCGTCGTGGTGTCGCCGCAGGTCCTTGCCGTTTCCACGGTTGTCGCCGATTCGGTCGCCGATCCCACGGCGGTACGCCCCGATTTGGCGGCGGTGCTGGGTCGTCAGGCCCGAACGCTCGACGAGTCACGCCCGGACTCGGTCGCCCGGCGCCGGCGCACCTCACAGCGGACGGCGCGGGAGAACATCGACGATCTCATCGATCCAGGCTCGTTCGTCGAATACGGGTCGCTGGTGATTGCTGCGCAGCGTCGGCGCCGCAGCGTCGAGGACCTGATCGAGAAGACTCCGGCCGATGGGCTCGTCGGCGGTCTCGCGTCGATCAACGCCGATTTGTTCGGTCCGGACGCGTCGCGCTGCGTCGTGGTGTCGTATGACTTCACCGTGCTGGCCGGCACGCAGGGGCTCAACAATCATCGCAAGAAGGATCGGCTGTTCACGCTTGCGGCGCAGCAGCGGCTGCCGCTCGTGCTGTTCGCGGAAGGCGGCGGTGGCCGGCCGGGTGACACCGATGGCGTCCAGTTCGCCGGTCTCGACGGGCCCGCCTTCGCGCTCTACGGCCGACTCAGCGGGTTGGTGCCCTTGATCGCGATCGTGAGCGGACGATGTTTCGCGGGCAATGCCGCTCTCGCCGGGTGCAGCGACGTGATCATCGCGACGCGCGACGCCAATCTCGGCATGGCGGGCCCGGCGATGATCGAAGGAGGCGGGCTCGGGGTGTTCGCGCCCGAGGAGATAGGACCGATGGACGTGCAGGTGGCCAACGGTGTCGTCGACGTGCTCGTCGATGACGAGGGGGCGGCGGTCACGGTGGCGAAGCGATACCTTGCGTACTTCCAGGGAGTGGTCAAGGAGTGGTCGTGCGCCGACCAGGAGCTGCTTCGCGGGGTCATCCCGGAGAACCGTCTGCGTGCGTACGACATTCGTCGTGTGGTGGATCTGCTGGCGGACGACGGCTCCGTGCTGGAGCTTCGCCGGGGCTTCGGTCGGGGGATGGTCACGTCGCTCGCCCGCATCGAGGGTCGACCGATCGGGATCGTCGCCAACGATCCGTCGCACCTCGCCGGAGCAATCGACTCCGACAACGCCGACAAGGCCGCCCGCTTCCTGCAACTCTGCGATGCCCATGACATCCCCGTGCTCTTCCTCTGCGACACGCCGGGGATCATGGTCGGCCCCGATGCCGAGGCCACGGCTCTGGTGCGTCATGCTGCCCGGCTCTTCGTCACCGCCGGCAGCCTCACCGTGCCGTTCTTCACCATCGTGCTGCGCAAGGGCTACGGCCTCGGTGCGATGACGATGGCCGGAGGCGGGTTCCACGAGACGATGTTCACGGTCTCGTGGCCCACCGGCGAGTTCGGGGGGATGGGCCTCGAGGGTGCCGTCCGACTTGGGTACCGCAACGAACTCGCGGCCATCGAGGACGATGCCGAGCGTGACCGGGTGTTCGAGGAGATGGTCGAACGGATGTACCAGCAGGGCAAGGGGCTGTCGGCCGCCATGCACTTCGAGATCGACGATGTGATCGACCCCGCCGAGTCCCGTCGCCTCATTGTCACGGCCCTGCGCAGCGCCCCGCCCCCGGCTCCGCGAACCGGCAAGAAGCGCCCCTTCGTCGACACCTGGTAGGTGGGGCCGGTCGGGCCCCCTGTTGTGGGCGCAACTCCGCATCCACCTCCACCCAGATTCACGCCCCGCCTGCCGCAGATCCCCCTCGTTTTGCCGCACATCACCGGTTTTTCACCCCTTCCGGGTCGATTTCGACCGATGTGCGGCGGAGAAGGGGCGATGTGCGGCGGAGAGGGGGCGATGTGCGGCGGAGAGGGGGCGATGTGCGGCGGAGAGGGGGCGATGTGCGGCGGAGAGGGGGCGATGTGCGGCGGAGAGGGGGCGATGTGCGGCGGAGAAGGGGCGATGTGCGCGCCGGGGCGGCGAGGCCGCGCCGTTGCCGGAGCGGGTCACGCGACGTGTGCTCGGCGGAACGGCTGGTCGGCTAGCCTCTATCAACCGCTTTTCGGTCCGTTTGGCCAAAGGTGTGGGCGTTTCGTCCACGCCTTTTTTGTTCCCCGGACCGTGAATCGGCGCCGTTTCCGCAGCCCAACCGATCCACAACCGCATCCGCCTCGAAAGGAGCACAGCCAATGACGTCTCCCACCGCGGCCGTGCTCGCGCTCCTCGAAGCCCCCCTGGCCGACGCCCATTTCGAGCTCGTCGACGTGGATTGCGCGGGAATCGGCACCGCTGCCGCGGCCGTCCGGGTGTTCGTCGAACTTGCCCAGGATCATCCGATCGGCGGACGGATCGACCTCGACGGCGTGGCCGCCGCCACTCGGATCGTCGACGAGATCCTCGATGCCGATGACGACGTGGTTCCGGGTCGCTACACCCTCGAAGTGTCCAGCCCTGGCCTCGAACGGCCGTTGCGTACCCCTGCGCACTTCCGCCGGGCGATCGGATCGACCATCACGGTCAAGACGGTTGCCGGCATCCCCGGCGAACGTCGCATCGAGGGTCGTCTCGACGACGCGTCGATCGACGCCGACGGAAGCGTTCGTATCGCCGGCCGGGTCATCGCGTACGCCGAGATCGACAAGGCCCGCCTCGTCGTGAGCTGGGGTCCGCCCCCCAAGCCGGGCAAAGACGTGAAGGCCAAGCGGGACCCGCACCCGAAGGCCGTTGCCGCCGCGGCCGCCCTTGCCGCCGCCAATGCCGCCGCCGGGATCGTGTCTTGCGCACCGGCGGACGACGAGGTCGACGATGACGCTGACGGCGATGACGACGAGTTCGACGATGAGCTCGACGAGGCGGATGTCGACTTCGACGACGCCACGGACGATTTCGATGACGACGCTGACGACGACGAAGACGACCCTGCAGGACCTGGTACCGACGAACAC
>JANPDB010000095.1:0-17393 GCA_031431255.1 Acidimicrobiia bacterium
GTCGGGCGCGACATGCCCACGTCCTGCGTCATCGTCAGAACGTTGCCCTTCATCGCCGTCTCGCCGTCGTCAGGCTCGAGCTCCCCGCTGAGGATTCGGAGGATGGTGCTCTTGCCGACCCCGTTCGGTCCGACCAGGGCGGCGTGCTCACCGGGCGACACGCCGAAGCTCACGTCGAAGAACAGCGAGTCATGCCCCGGCGGGGAGTAGGCCAACTCAGACACGACGATGCTGCTCACGCTTCCAGTCTCGCCGAGGCCAGCCCGGTTCCGAACCGGCAATCGCGACCATGCGCGCATCCGGCCGGCCGGAGGATCAGTGTTGTGCGTGTGACGCAGGATTGGCCGAGGACCGAACCCGAGTCAGCGGCTGCCATCCGTGCGTATCTGCAGCGCTGCGAGGTGCGTCTTTCGACGGTCCACCGCGTGGCGAGCGCATTGCTCTCCGGGGCGGGTCTCATCGTGCTCTTCCCCGCGCTGGCCAAGGACTCGATCGCTCGCATCGTCCGGGCACTCCTCGATGGGCCCGCGGACGCGCCGCACCGTCTCGTTCTTGTTGCCGTCGTTGCATTGGCTGCGCTTCCCATCGCTGCGCTTTGGCTGCTGCTGCGAGACCTCGTGCGCTTCTACTTCGCCGGCCAGCACTTCGACACCGAGCAGTCCAAGGCCTTCTTCCCACGGTTCGCTCTCTCGGGACTCCGGGTGGCACCCAGCGATGTGACCGAGGACGTCTGGAACGAGATCGACCTCGCCCACCACGATCCGAACGTGCGTGCCTTTCTGCTTCCCGAGAATCGGTACAGCCGGGACCGAATCGACGACCAGATGGCCCGCTACCGACTGAACGCAACAGCCGAGGGCGTCGCTTCGTTGACGCAGGAGCAGCGTGACGAGGCTCGGCGACTCGCCCTGCTCGAACTCGCTGCCACCGGCACGCGCTCGCTCCCTCAGCAGGCGGCGCGGATGGAGCAGGTCCTGGCGCGCCACATCCTCAACCTTCAGGCGCTGGTCCTCCGCTACGCGAAGGCCGTTCTCGCGATGCTCACCACAGCGATTGCGGCGTTCGCGCTCGCCAGCGTGATCGACCACGATCCGGACGTTCCCGCGAGCTCGGTCCTGTGGCTCGCCGGGATCATCGCCATTTGGGCTCCGGCGATCATCGTTGCGGTGACTGCCCCGCTCGCCTGGATCCTCGAGGTCGGCAAGTCCGAGGGCGCAAGTGACCGGGCGGCGCGATCGGACCCGCAGTTCTCTCAGCTCGAGGACACGACGGTTCGCATCGCCGCCGTCGCCTGGATGGCCGCGACGGCAACCACCATCATCGGAGCAGCACGATCCCCATCCGCTCCGGTGGAGGCGCTTGTTGTCGGAGCAATCAGCGCGGTTGGCTTCATGGCCGCACTCATTCGGTGGGACGGACGACGAGCGATCAGCCGGATTCTTCGACGGTCACCGGCGACCGGATAGATCGAGGCAACCGTGGTCGACCCTTACAGGGTCGGGGGCACGGACCGATCGCTGACCCAGTTGCCGTGGAAGCCGTAGGGCACCCGTTGGGGCAGGGGAACCTCGGCCACGGGACCGCGCTCGATGTCCTGCGCGTCGAGCACCACGAAACTGGCCGACGAGCCGTCGTGGGCATGGGTGAACGTCATCAGCCATCCGTCGTCTTCGGCCGTCGACCCCTCCCTGGCGACGAACACGGCCTCACCCGCGCCACGGCCGGGACCGTAGTCGTAGGTCGACCGGTCGCCGGTCAACAGGTCGTGCTTGATGGTGACGCCGAGACGATTCGTGCCGACCCCTGCGGCATAGCCGAAGCGGTGTTCCGTGGTGCCAACGGTGTGCGCATGGCGAGGGAACTCCTGCGGTGACTCGTCGATGACGGTCACCGAACACTTTCGCAGCCGGGGCGAGATCTCCCACCGCTCCAGGCGGGGCAGTGAATCGCCGAACGGACCCATGACGTCGTGCTCGAACATCCGGTCATAGACGCACAGATCGATCACGACGGTACCGTCGGCGCGGTCGTAGGCGTTGAGCGGATGGAAGGCGTAGCAGATCGGCACGTCGACCCAGATGATCTCGTCGGCGTTTCCTTCGCGGGGCAACAGACCGACCCTCGAGCCGTGGTCGGGATTCCAACGGAGAGGAAAACTCGTGCCGGTCATCGCCAGGTTGAGGTCAACGGTCACCGGGAAGTCGTACGCGATGGCGTACGTCCGGGTCAGAGACATGTCGTGCATCATCGTCATGCCGCAGGGGATGTCGACCGCGCGGCGGACCCGGCCGTCGGTGCCGACCACGACATATTGCACGTGGTCGAACCACTTGCCCGGGGCGTAGACCATCGCATGCATCTCGCCGGTGGCCGGGTCGACCTTGGGATGGGCGGTGAATGCCCCGGGCAGGGTTCCGAAGAAGTCGTTGCGGGCGACCGTGTCCAGCTCGTAGGTCAGCTCGACCGGAGATCCGCCGCCCTCGACGATGGCCCACGTGTGGCCGGCAAACCCGCCGACGTTCGTGTTCGCGCCGGAGTCACCGCCCGACCAGTTCGGGCCGCTGATGGGACGACCGAGCTTCGCTGCGACCCGATCCGACCCGACGTAGCGGTTGCGGTACCAGGCGGCCCGGCCCTCGGAGAGGCGGATGCCGTGGACCATGCCGTCGCCGAGGAACCAGTGGTGGGTGTCGGGATCGACGACGTCGAACGGGTTCGGCCCGTTGCGCAGATACCGGCCGTTGAGCTCCTTGGGGAGTTCACCGATCACGGGGAGGTCGGTCGCAGTGATCTCGGCGTCGACGGGCGCGAAGTTCGTGGAGAGGTAGGTGTTCATGCGCGGGCTCCTTGGGTGACATAACGGCGTTACATCCATAACAATGTTCTAGTCTGGGCGGGATGTCAAGCGCGAAGAAGGTCGTCCCGTCGATTCCGGACACCCGTGCCGACATTCTCGCCGCCGCGCTCGCAATCTTGCGGGACGAAGGTCATGCGTCGCTCACCGTTCGCCATGTGGCGGCGCAGGCGGGCTGCTCGACGATCGGCGTGTACACCTGGTTCGGGGGCAAGGACGGGTTGGTCGATGCGATTCTTCTCGACGGCTTCGGGCGGTTCGCGGACGCGCTCGCTCGGGCCCGGCCCAGGAAATCACCGCTCGGCACGCTCCTCGGGCAGGCGGTTGCGTATCGACGATGGGCTCTCGACAACCGGACGTCCTATGAGGTCATGTTCATGGGAGCTGTCCCTGGCCATGTGGCCGGCGACGAGATCCAGGTCGTCGGTCTCCTCGCCTACGACCTGCTGCGGAACGAGGTCGTCGCGGCGCAAGCACGAGACGTCATCGACGAGAGTGACGCCGACTCGGTCGCAATGGCGATGTGGGGCCTCGTGCACGGGCTCGTCTCGCTCGAGATCGCGAGCGCCGAGCCCAAGGGACTCTCGACGCGGAAGTCGTTCCATCAGCGTTCCTTCGAGGTCGCCCTCACCGCCTTGGAGCAGGGGCTGCTCGCCAAGGTCTCGAAGCACCGGTGAGGTGACGGGAGCGGGCCGTTCGCGCTGGGCCATCGTCAGGTCGGCGGCGTCAGCCCCGCGTGAATCCACTCGTCCATCTCGAGCCATCGGTCATCGAGCCAGCTTGCGGCATCGGACGGGTCTCCTGGGATTTCCTCCCGCGGATAGCGGTGGGCTTGAACATTGATGGAGGCTTTGAGCGGAACATCGCGGGCGAGGTCGCGAAATGCACCGTAGGACTCGAGCCCGGTGTGAGAGACGACCACGACGTCGACATCCGGGCATGCATCGAGGAGTGCGGTGAACCCGCCCGGCCTCGGCGGGAGGACGTGGCGCAGGTTTCTCAGCCTCTCGGCTCGCGCCGCGTCGGTGTTCGCGATGCTGGCGAGTGAACGCTGCAGTACGTCGGAGCGGAACAGCCGGCCCTCCGGGAAGATCACCGCGACCGATGATCCCTTGATTCCGAGGCCGAACCGAGCGACCCGGGCGCGAGCATCGGGGCCGTTGTCCCGGGGAATGAACACGGAGCCGAGCCTTCCGTACAAGAGGTCGAAACCCGGATCGGCCAGGAGTTCGGCCATGATCACGCCGCGGACATCGACCTCGGTGTCCAGATAGAGCACGGATGGAAGCGACGCATCGACGAGGCTCACGTGGCGGCAGAGGACGATCGCCGGTGTCGGAATGAGTGCCGCCCTGGACGACTCGTCGATAGCGATCCGAAGTCCGAGGAGCCGGTCCGCTCGGCGCACGAGCAATCGGAGCGACCACCTCTGCAGGCGTTGGTGACGACGGATCGAGGCTTCGCCGTGCACCCCGCTCCCGACGCCGGCGACGATCCAGAGGAGCGGGGAACACAGGATCTCGACACTGTCGTTGACGCCGTACTGCAGGAGGAAGAGGAACGTTCGAACCGCAGGGAGTCGTCGACGACCTCGAGCGATGTCCGAGATGGCCGCAACGAGAACGATGAAGGGGGAGAAGACGATCGCCGTACCGGTTGCCCCGAGCATGATCGGAATGGTCCGGCTGCGCCGCTGCCACTGCTGCTTCCGACTCTCCACCCGGACCGTGTTCCCCATCCCTCCATCGTGGCGCTCGTCGTCGGCGTCCGGGACCCGGCTCTCAAGGATTCGGTGCCTGACGTCCACGATCGTCCGGCGAGCGCCGTTGAGGACCTCGGAATCGGTCAGGATGGATGGATCTTGCGCCGCGAAGAACTTCGAAAACGACTCCTCGAGGCTGGGGACACCGCTCGCCGGGCCACCGAGCAGATCCTGACCACCCGGCGAGGTGGCACTCGTCCGCCCGTCCGAGTCGGCCCGCCGCGCACGCTCGCCGAGATCCAGGCCGATCTCGACCAACTCGTCGGTCTCGACTCGGTCAAGGAGCAGGTCCGCACACTCTTGGCGCTTCTCCAGGTGCGGGCTCGCCGACGCGAGCACGGGCTGGCCGAGGTTGCCATGAGCCAGCATCTGGTGTTCCTCGGTAACCCCGGGACCGGCAAGACGACGGTGGCGCGCCTGCTCGCCGAGGCCTACGGGGCGATGGGGCTGCTCCGTAAAGGTCACCTGGTCGAGGTCGATCGGGCCGGCCTCGTCGGCCAATACGTCGGACACACCGCCGTCAAGACGAACCGGGTGGTGAAAGAAGCTCTCGACGGTGTCCTGTTCATCGACGAGGCCTACGCCCTGGCGCCGAACAACTTCGGCGGGAACGACTTTGGCGCCGAGGCGATCGAGACATTGCTAAAGCGCATGGAGGATCACCGCGAACGTCTCGTCGTGATCACGGCGGGGTATCCCAAGCTGATGAACAGCTTCTTGAACTCCAACCCCGGCCTTCGCTCGCGCTTCTCACGGGAGATCGAGTTCCCCGACTACTCCACGAGCGAACTCGTGGCGATCACCGAGAAGATGGCCCGATCCGGCGAGTTCATCCTTGCGCCTGCAGTACACGACGCGTTGACGCTGATCTTCGAGGCACTTGTGCGCGATGAGCGATTCGGTAACGCCCGCATCTCGCGCAACCTCTTCGAGCACGCCATCAACGCGCAGGCGCTGCGCCTCACCGACAATCATCGTGTTTCGACGTTGGACTCCGCGTCCGTCGGGACGCTCCAAGCCGGGGATTTCCTCGAGGCGGCGAAACGAGTCGCCGCCCAGACCCGCAAGCGCACCACCTAGACCCTCGGGATCGCCCGGATCACCTCGTGCAGGCGCGCCCGGAGTTGCTCGGCGTGGGCGGCGTCGGTCTTGCCCAGTCGCACGACGACCGCGTCGCGGTCTGGCAGCACGATGGTGCGCTGACCCTGGTAGCCGTGGCATGCGAGCGCACCGTCATAGGGCCACAGCCACCAGTGAGCGCCGTAGCCGTGGTTCTCCGTAGAAGGCACAGGAGTCGGTTGTCTGGCGTGATCCACCCAGCCGGTGGGGAGCAACTGCCTGTTGCCCCACCATCCGTCATGGAGGTAGAGCAGTCCGAATCGAGCGAAGTCGCGTACGGTCGCATACACGAACGACGAGCCGATGAAGGTGCCGGCGGCGTCGAACTTCGCGGTGGCGCTCGTCATGCCGATGGGATTGAAGAGCCGATCCTGAATGTACGCACGCATGAGATCTCGGCTTCCTCCCGCGACAACAGAGGCGAGGGCGCGAGAGATGATGTTGGTATCACCGCTGGAGTAGGACCAATGACTTCCGGGCTCGTGGATCAGGGGCCGCGACGCGGCGTACGACGCGACGTCGGCTGCTCCGCTTCCGGAGAGCATGTCGATCACATGACTGATGCTGTCGTCGACATAGTCCTCGACGAAGTCAAGACCGCTACGCATGTTGAGGAGGTGCTGCCAGGTGATCGACGCCTTCTCGGTGTCGCGCCATGCCGGGACAGGGATCGGGTCCTCGACGTTCACCAGACCGTCGCCAACTGCGAATCCCACCAGAGCGTGGGTAATGCTCTTGGCCATCGACCAGGAGATCAGCGTCGTTTCGGGCGTCGTCTCTGGTGGGGGTCGATCTCGGAAGATGTTGGGTGAGGTGTCCGCTTGGTAGCGCTCGGCGATGACCTTGCCGTGCTGCACGACCAACACTGCGAGCGTGACCGCCACGGTGGTGTCGGCACAAAGAGCATCGACGGCGGCATCGACCGCAGTGTTCGATAAGCCGATCTCCCAGTGATCCCCCGGCACGGTGCGGCCTCGATGAGGAGGCGAATTCACCGGTGCGTGCCGTTTCTCGGTCGGCATGTACCCACGGTTGGAGACCGTCGCTTACATCTCGATGAATGGTTCGAGCACCTGCGGGACCGCAAGGTCGACCGGAAGATGAGCCGGACCGATCATGCGGTCGATCTGTTCGTGGAGGTGCCAGATCCGTCGTTCCTGGTAGTTGATGCGGATTCCCTGGAGCGCGGGCGAGTCGACCGACTGCTGCATGGGGGCCATGTTCAGCATGTCTTCGTGCATGATCTGGTCGTAGACCTCGGCCCGCTTCTGCCACTTCGCCGGCATGGCGTCGCCGTCCCAGTCCTTCTTCGCGTAGTAGATCCAGTCGAGGCGGGTGGTGCGCTTGTCGATTGGCCAGAACACGTTGATCGGAAAGCCGATTGCCCCCAGGGGAACGATCACGTTCGGGAACAGGCTCACGGCGGTGCTCGTGCATCGCACCATGTCGGGCACGGTGTCGATCACTTCGAAGGGTCCTTGGTCGGTCGGGATCCAGTCGTCCCACGACCGCATTCCGGAGCGCTTCACGTTCTGCTCGGAGTAGGGCGTGATCATCCGTGAATGCCCGTTCGCATACAAACCCATGGCAGCGCCGCGGTTGTCAAGGACGGACACGCCGTCATGGCTGTGGATGTGCTTGAAGTGGTACACCTCGAGGAAGGCCTCGGCCGTGACCTTCCAGTTGCAGGGGACCACGACGCTGCGTCGGTAGACCTCTCGCAGTGACTCGCATTGGAACGGGGCGAACATCTCGACGGACTTGCCGAGCCACTGTGGGAGCGGCATCGCGTTGGGGTCGAGGTTGACGAACACGAAGCCAGCGAAGACCTCACAGCGAAAACGCGGCAGGCACAGTGTTTCCATCTCGAGTTCGATGAAGTCGCGTTCGTCGGGGATGGAGATGAGTCGGCCTTCGTCGATGTCGTAGGTCCACGAGTGGTACTGACAGCGCAGGCGGCGCGAGCTCCCCATCGCCTCCCGTACGACCGGCGCCCCTCGGTGCTGACACGTGTTGGCGAAGCATCGGAACTGATCGTCGTTGCCGCGAACGATGAGCAGCGGCATTCCCAAGTCGTGAAACGTGAAGTAGTCACCTGGGCTCGGAGCGTCCTCGGAGCGTCCGGCGATGACCCAGCTCTTCGCGAACACGTGGGTTCGCTCCAGCTCCCAGAACTCGTCGCTGGTGTGGCGTGCGGCCGGGATCGGCGGGAACGCGGGGAAGCCGTCGGGAGGGCCGATGCGCTCGAACTCGTAGCGCATCTTCTCTCGGATCGCTTCGATCAGCTCGTTGTCCATGGCCACCTCGCCTGCACCCAATGCCGCTGCCGACCTGGTTTGTCCGTCGCGACTGCGGCTTCACGGCGGATGGAAGAAGAATTGATTCGTCGATTAGTTTGGCCCGCCGACCCGCAGATTGCGATTCCTCCGAGGACGGCCTCATGAACGCGTTCGTTGACTTCAAGCCCGCCGACATGGAGTCGGTCGAGGAACTGCTCCGGCAGGACTCCCGCCCGGTTCCGGCGCCACTTCTGGAACACCGCCCGTCCACCCTGGGCACGGTCGACGTGGCCAACGTGGTCTACACCTCGCAGGAGGTCCACGACCAGGAAGTCGAGAAGCTCTGGAAGAAGGTCTGGCAGTGGGCGTGCCGGCTCGAGGAGATCCCGAACGTCGGCGATCACGTGGTCTACGACGTGGCCCATCTCTCCGTCATCGTCGTGCGAGTTGCGCCGGGCAACGAACCCGGCTCGGTGAAGGCGTTCCACAACGTGTGCCTCCACCGCGGCACGCAGTTGCGGGTGGCCGACGGCAATGTGCCGCAGTTCCGTTGCCCGTTCCACGGGTGGACGTGGAACCTCGACGGCACCCTCGACTGGATCTCCTGCGCGTGGGATTTCCCGCAGGTCGACGAGGAGAAGTTCTCGTTGCCGGAAGTGAAGGTCGATTTCTGGGAAGGGTTCGTCTTCATCAACTTCGATCTCCAATGCGAGCCGCTGCTCGACTACCTGGAGAACCTGCCCGAGCACTTCAAGCACTTCTCCCTCGAAGATCGCTTCATCGCCATCCACGTGGAGCGGGTCATGCCGGCGAACTGGAAGGTGACCATGGGCGCCTTCATCGAGGCGTATCACTCGGTGGTCACCCACCCGCAGATCCTCCCGTACACGGGCGACGCCAACACCCAGTACGACATCTACGACCGCCACTCCCGGATGATCACCCCGTTCGCCGTTGCCTCGCCGCATATCGGCGGACGGAACTACGAGCAGGTCGAGATCCTCAAGACCATCCGGAACTACCGCGGCGGAGAGGCCGACGACTTCGTGCTCCCCGAAGGCGACCGTGCCCGTCCTTACGCCGCCGAAGACGCCCGTCAGCGCATCGGTGCCATCGCCGGCGCCGACCTCTCGAATGTGTGCGACTCGCTCATGGTCGACGCGGTCGAATACTTCGTGTTCCCCAACTTCATGCCCTGGGCCGCCTACGGCTCACCGATCCAGTACCGCTTCCGTCCCAACGGCGACGACGTGAACTCCACGATCATGACCGTCATGATGCTCATGCCCTTCAGCGGCGATCGCCCGCCTGCGGCCAAGGTCCATCGCATTCCCACCGATCAACCGTGGACCCATGCTCCGCAACTCGGCGGCCTCGCCGCCATCTTCGAGCAGGACACCTCGAATCTCTATCGGGTGCAGAAGGGTCTCCGCGCCTCGCCGAAGACCACGGTGACCCTCGGCGAGTATCAAGAAGCGCGCATACGACACTTCCACCAGACCATCGACGCCTACCTGGCGAAGTAGCAGACTCGTTGATGGACCTCGACGACGCCCTCGCCTATGCCGCCACCAAGAAGAACGGCGTGCTCATCACCCTTCGGGCCGATGGCCGTCCGCAGTCGTCGGACGTGGCGTTCTTGGTTCAGGACGGCATGTTCGTGATCTCGCTCACCGACACCCGGGCCAAGACGCACAACATGCGCCGTGACCCGCGGGTCGTCCTCCATCTCACTGATCCGTCGACGTGGACGTACCTGTCCTTCGACGGCACCGTGTCGTTGTCGCCCGTCGCGATGACTCCAGATGACGCGACCAACGATGCGCTCGTCGACTACTACGAGCGTGTTGCCAAGCAGGCCCATCCCGACTGGGACGAGTACCGTCGAGCGATGGTCGCCGAGCAACGGCTGCTCGCCACCTTCACGCCGACCGCCGTGGTGGGACAGATCCACTGACGTCGGCCCGGGCGGCCCATTCGGTTGTCAAGGAACTGCTGGGGGAGTGTTGATCACGCGGCGGGCGGTTGGTCAGCCTTCGGCGGAGGAGATCGACCAGGTGCCGTCGTCGAGTTCGGTCAAGGTGATGCCGTGGAGATGGACGTGGGCGTGGTGGGGCCCGCAGAGAAACCCTTCGTTTTCGAGGTCGGTCGGTCCTCCGCGTTCGTATTCGAGGAGGTGGTGAGCATCCGATCGTTGCGCCGGTGTGTCGCACCCCGGATAGATACATCTCGGTTGGAGGAGCATCAAAGCGAGTTTCTGGAGCGGTGACGCGAAGCGCCGGTTGCGCCCGAACTGCATCGTGGCCCGATTGGTGCCATCGCGAATCGCTGCGTAGAGATCGGCCCGTGCCATTACTTCGAGGGCCTTCTCGATGGGGATGGGAGTGTCTGGAGCAATGGTCGCGTTCAGCGTTTCGGCTTCGACATGGATGATCAATGCCGGCTTGCCCGACGCGGTGATCTCTCCTCGCATCCACTCGACGAACGCATCGGCGAGGCGGCGATTGCGGGGCTCGTCTTCGTGCCCACCCAGGGTCTCGGCGCGATCGGGGTGAGCGGTTCGCCACGCCTGGTCGCAGAGTTCATTGAGGGTGTTTCGGAACTCATGACCTTCGGTCGGTGGCAGCACGATGGTTGCTCCGATACAGCCGTTTGCCTTCTCGAAGAACGTGACGGATCGATCGGCGTGTTGTTCATCGGCAAGTGACTTGGACTCGGCCTTGACCCGGTGGCGAGCGACGATCCTCGTGAACTCGTCGACCGACAGACCACGCGCCAGCGGCAGAAGTTCCGCCGCCATTTCCGGCTTCAGGTAGGCGAGGGGACGCAGGTGGCCAGCTGACACGATCCCGCACGACAATTGCTCAGCAGCGTCGGGATGCTCGTGGGCGACCTTGGCCACGGCGGTCATCTCTCGCGCCAGCGCTGCGGAGACCCCCGTTGCCCGGGTGACCGCGGCGGCGGTGTCGCGACCGGCGTCGAGTTGATGAACAAGCACGGCGGTCACGGCGGCGAGGGATCGGCGGACCTGTTCGAGTGCGGCAAGTCCAGCTTCCGCCTGAGCCGGGTTCCATCCCGCCACCTTGGCGGTTTCGAAGCGGACCTCGGCCCACTCGCCGAGCGTCGTGTCGCACGCCGTGCCGAGGCGAGACACGAAGGCGCCGAGCGCAAGCGGTATGTGCCCTTGGTCGAAACGCGTGGCCGTGTCCATACAGACAGTGTACAACTACATATGTTCGATGTCAAGAACAAACGTTCGCCTATTCGCCAACTCCGAATGTGAATTCCCGCCCGAGGTCCTCGGCTGGGCGGAAAAGTACCTGCGCGGTTAGTTTCGGCGGAACCGATTGACGAGACGCCACCCGAGGAGTGCGAGAACCGTGACTGCGAGCCACTGTCCTGCGTTGAGCAAGGTCGACTTCTTCGACCGCAGCGTCAACGACTGCCCCTATCCGGCCTACGAGACGCTTCGCCGCGAGGCGCCGGTGTGGCGTGACCCGAAGACCGGCATGTTCGTCTTCACCCGCTATGAGGACGTGAAGATGATCCTCCTCGACACGGAACGCTTCTCCAACGTTCGGATGTCACGTCGGCCGGGGCCGATGGGGGAGAAGGTGTTGGAGCTCTACCAAGAGAAAGGGTGGGTGCCGGCGCCCACGCTCGCCGGACGCGACGACCCGAACCACAAGGAGATGCGGACGCTCTTCAACCACGCGTACCGCCCGAACCGCATCAAGACCCTCGAACCGCTCATCGACTCGTTCTCGCAGCAACTCATCGACTCGTTCATCGATGAGGGCCGTTGCGATTTCGTGTCCGCCTTCGCGGTGCCGCTTCCGCTCCAGGTGATCGCCGTGCAGGTCGGGGCGAATGTCGACGACATCTGGCGGATCAAGGCGTGGACCGACGCGTGGGTGCAACGTCTCGGCATGATGCAGACCCCCGAGGAAGTCATCTGGTCGACGGAGATGGAGATCGAAGCACAGCACTACTTTCAGCCGATCTTCGAGCGACTGCGCGTCGAACCGAACGACACACTGCTGTCCGATCTCGTGAACACGGTGATCCCGGAGTGGGGTCGCCCACTCACCGACGAAGAACTCCACGCCGAGATGATGGCCGACACCTTCGTCGGCGGCTCGGAGACAACCACGAACGCGTTGTCGGGTGGCATCAAGCTGCTCATCGAGCACCCAGCCGAGTGGGCGAGGCTGAAAAGCGATCCGGCGAAGTACCTGCCGGTGCTCGTCGAAGAAGTTCTCCGTCTGGAGAGCCCGGTGCAGGCGCTGTTCCGCAACACGACGGTCGACATGACGATGCACGGTGTCGACATCCCTGCCGGGTCGATGGTGAGCATCCGCTACGCGTCGGCCAACCGGGACGAGTCGATGTTCAGCGATGCTCCCGAGTTCCGGCTCGATCGCACCGATGGTCGCACCCACCTGGCGTTCGGTCACGGTGTGCATCACTGCCTCGGGGCACCTCTCGCGAGACGCGAACTGCTCCACGGCTTCCGGGCAGTCGTGGAGCGCATCGACGAGATGTGGTTCATCGAGGGGGCCAACGACTTTGCCATCGCTCCGAACTATTCGCTACGCGCGCTGAAGAATCTCCACATCGGACTCCGGGCGGCCTAGGCGAGCCGGACGAGATTGAGGAATCGCTCCACGCGCTCGTCTTCGCCGCCGAGATAGCGGGAGAGCACGCCGATCACGCGGTCCACGTCGAGCGTCTGCATTTCGATCATCGCCTCGATGTCGGCCCAATCCCTCGTCCGGTTGAAAAAGGCTTTGAACACTGCAAGATCGGTGCAGGACAGGAACGGCACATCTGCTCCGTTGAACGTGTGGTCCTGCGCTCGCACGGCAGCCTGGGCGTGGAACTCGGTGGTGTTCAGGAAGATGTCGACCGGGGTCGTCCCCCACCACAGGCGCACCTGACCGTCTCGCTCCAGTTCTGTCTGCTGCTGCGTCGTCCAAACGATGCCTGCGGGGAGCGCTTCGAGCACCGCATCGGTCGCCGTTGGTTCGACGAAGACGTTCACATCGATGTCGATCGTGCCTCGGGCTTGCTCGGTGCACCAGGCCAGCGCAAGTGCCCCACCGAACGCATGCGGGATGTTGTGGTCGGTGAGCCTCCGGCTGATCATCACGATCTTCTCGACGATGCTGGTCATTTCGACCTGCCACGAGCGTCGGCGAAGCAGGGATAGCGAAGTTTCGACGCATGCCGAGCCGGAAATGCGGCGGCCAGCTCAAGTGCTTCGACCAACTCCGCTCCTCGTGCTTCGTCATCCGAGGGAACGGCGGCGATGAGTGTCGACTCCACGCGAAATCCCGCGGCGCGAATCACCCGGTTGGCGGTTTTGACGGAAGGTTGGGCGCGTCGATGTTCGTAGGCGGAAATCGTGGCGTGTGATGTCCCGGCCCGTTCGCCCAGTTGTCGGAGGGTCAACCCCGATCGTCGGCGAGCGTTGGCGAGTACGCGGTCAGCCTCCATCACTCAATGGTATCGAATCAGATACCATCTTGCAATTGCGAGGAACACGCACTTGGGCCTCGGGCGCTCAACGTGACACTGTGGCGACATGAAATTCGGACTCGCCTTCGCCAGCAGTGTCGGCATCGAAGGAAATGACGCTCTCGAACTCTGCCGCCAGGCCGAGGCCCTGGGATTCGACTCGGTGTGGGGCGGCGAGCACGTGATCCTGCCGACCACGATCGACTCGAAGTACCCCTACACCGCCGACGGGAAGATCCCGGCGCTGCCCGACACCCCGATCCCCGACCCGCTGATCTGGCTGGCCTTCGTTGCGGCAGCGGCGCCGACACTGCGACTCGGCACGTGCATCCTGATCGTGCCGCAGCGCAACCCACTCGTGCTGGCGAAGGAGATCGCCACGCTCGATCGGTTGTCGGGCGGGCGCGTCGAACTGGGCATCGGCGTCGGATGGATGAAGGAGGAGTTCGATTCACTCGGCGTCCCCTGGGATCGACGGGGCGCCCGCAACGACGAGTACATCGCCGCCATGCAGGCACTCTGGGCGGGACCACACGCGGAGTTTCACGGGGAGTTCGTCGACTTCCCTCCAGCCACGTGCAGCCCACGTCCGGTGCAGAAGAAGATCCCGATCCACGTCGGTGGCGACACGCCCGTGGCGCTGCGGCGGGCGGTGCGGATCGCCGACGGCTACTTCCCCGGCGAGGGCGACGCGACTCGCCTCCAAACACTCATCGGCGAGCTCCACACAACGGCGAGGCAACATGGCCGAGATCCGAAGGAGATCGAGATCAACGCGATCTTCGCCGGCTTCGCCGATCCGGCGGGCTCGGCGGAGCGCTTCCGCGAGATCGGCGTCGACCGGGCCATGGTCCCGGCGTTCGCATTCGCCGGCCCTGGCGGAACCGACCGTCTGGCCGCGTTCGCCGAGACGGTGATGCCTCGCGTGGCGTAACTCGTCTGGCACGATCGCTCTACGCTTTGGCCATGCCGTCACCCAAGCGCGCCGACCTCGACGATTACTACGCCCAACTTTCCCCTTCCGCCTCACCACACCTCATTGCATTGCGGGAGCTGTGCCGCAAGGGCCTGCCGAAGGCAGAAGAGGCGCTGCAGTGGAACAATCCGGCCTTCCTGCAGAACGGCGTTCGGCTGCTGATGCTCCAATCGTTCAAGCAGCACTGTTCACTGCGGTTCCCGACGCGTCAATTCGCTGAGCAGCGCGAAGCGGTCGAGGCGGCCGGGTTCGAAGCAGGCGAGGGCTTCATCAAGCTCCCCTACGACCGAGACCTACCGGTCGCGCTGCTCAAGCAGCTCATCAAGGCCCGCCTCAAGGAGTACGAGGCCACCGGCGCCGGCTGGTAGGGAGCGGGCCCGGCGACGGATGCCTCGTCCGATGGGCTACGGGCAAGCTTGTGTGGCGAGTTGGCGTCGTGTTGTCGAGTTGGCGACGTCGCTAACGCGACAACGTGGCGCCAACCAGCCACGCAACTGTCGCGGCGGATTACACCACCGCGGGTTCGCGGACCTTGGCCAGGTGGACGGGAATGGCGCTCAGCACGACCATGCCGTTGACCGGGTCGTAGCCGTCGCTCGTGGAGGTGAGCCGTGACGTGGTGGTGCCGATGTCGCGGACCTTCTCGTCGGTCAGGCCGGCGCCCCACGAGTGGGCCATCGACACCACACCGCGACGCACGTCCGGAGCGGGCATAGCCACACCGATGACAGAAGCCCGCGCCGACGTGATCTCGACAAGGTCGTCCTCGGCCAGACCGAGGTCGTGCATGTCGTCAGGATGCATGTACGCGTAGTTCGTCGTCCCGGCCGACTTGCGTAGCGCGCTGAGCTCGGTGCCGAGCGAGTTGAGCACGGCCTTGAGCCGTCGGCTCACGAGACGGAACGGGAACGCCGCGTCGCGGACGCCCTCGAACATCTCGACCGTGGACGCCTCGGCGTGTACGGCATCGAGCTCGGCCATCAGATCGTCAGGGGCAAGGGTGAAGTGACCGTGTGAACCTTCGTCCGGTGGCTGGACGATCATCGCCAGATCTTGGTGCACCACGCCGAGGTTCGCCCGGACTTGATCGAGGGGCATGCGCGAGTTCGCGTAGGCGAGGTCGATCACCTCATCGTCCGTGGGCCTGCGGTTGAGGGGGATTTCGCCGCCGAGGAGAGGAATCGGCGAGCCGAGTCGTCGGGAGAGTTCCCAGAACACTTCCCACTCGTTGTGCACATCGTCGTTGGCCTCGATGGTGACCGGGGAGTAGTTCGTGTACGGCGCGCGGAACCATCGGTCCATGAGGTGGGGGATGTCGGCCCGCTCGAGCGAGAGTTTCGGGGCGATCACGTAGTGGGCGAGATCGGCGGTGGCGGTCATCCGGTGATCGAGCACCACGAGCAGATCCAGACTGCGGAGCGCTTCGAGGGTGAGCTCCTGATCGGGCCAGGCGACTGCCGGGTTCCCGCCGCTGACGATGAGTGCACGTACCTGTCCTTCTCCCTCCTGAAGGATCTCCTCGGCCAAGGTCGCCGTCGGCATCTCACCCCGGTAACCACGCAGGTTGCGGATGCGCGACGGCGCTCCGGTCGCGGGTGGGCTCGCTGGGATGACCTGGGCGCGATGCGGCGTCTCGGGATAGAGGAACCAGCCGCTCTCGAGACGGTCACCGGTGCGATTGACGCGTCCGAGGATGGTGTTCAGGACAATGACGAGATGCTGCGCCAGGCTGCTGTGGGGGGCCATATTCGGACCGGTCCCGGTCCCCGCGGTTCCGCGGGTCCCACCGGCGAACATCCGGACTGCCCGGAGGAAGTCGTCCACGTCGATCTCGCACCGAGCGGCGACGTAGTCCGGGGTGAAGGCGGCGACATGCGCGGCGAGAGGTCCGAGATCACCGACCCATTCGTCGCAGAACTCATGGTCGATCAGATCCTCCTCGAGGACGAGGTTGATCATCCCTGCCATCAGGGTTGGGTCTTCTCCCGGGCGCACTTGGAGATGGATGTCGGCGAACCCGGCAAGCTCGGTCTTGCGTGGATCGACCACAATGAGCTTGAGGCCGCGCTTCTTTGCCGCCCGCATGACCACGAACGGATCGGTGCCCTGCAGACCGCCGACCGGACCGTAGCTCGAGACCATCGGGTTGTAGCCGATGGCCATCAGCACGTCGGCGTCGGCGAAGCCGTGATAGCCCGCCTCCCACACGCCGGTGCGAAACGGGGCGGTCGTCTTCGCCGGCTGGTCGATGGTGACGGACGTGTAGAACGACGTGGAGCCGAAACCCTGGTGCCACGCGCGAGCGACGGGAACCGCCACCGAGTTCTGGTAGCCACCGGTCCCGGTGTAGGACGCAACCGCACGAGGGCCGTAGGTGTCGATGATCGATCGCAGCTTGGTGGCAATCTCGTCGAACGCGGCGGCGCTGTCGATCTCTTCGAGGCGGCCGTCGTCCGTCCGGCGGAGCGGTCCGCGTAAACGGGCCGGATGATGCATCTGCTCGGGGAGCTGACGGCCCTTGATGCACGTGTAGCCCTTGAACAGCGGGTCCTCGGGAACGCCCCGAACGGCGACGACGCGGCCACCCGGGAGGGCCGCGTCCTGGGTCTCGACGTCGACATCGATGGGACACGACGCGTGGCAGACGCGGCAGAACGAACGGCGGGTCTCGATCATTGTCGGTCGCTTCCCTTTGGGGCCGAAACCGGCCTGGCGGGCCCAAAACTAACTCACGGGGTACTTCCGGGCCAGAAGCGACGGTCGGCGTTGTGAAGAAAACTAACTCTCCGAGTAGTTTTCCTCGGGTCGCCCTGTCGAAGGGAGACCCGCGCCTTCCAGGAGACACCGAATGACCGACCGCTGGATCACCGACTGGGCACCGAG
>JANPDB010000096.1:0-2432 GCA_031431255.1 Acidimicrobiia bacterium
GGCCGATCGGCCACACGTTGGTGCGCTGGCGACAGGACCCGGGAGGGCCGGACGCCAGGTGAGATGGTGCGGTTCAGCCCGCGGAACGGACCAGACGGTGCGTGACAACGATACCAGCGACCTCGTGCACCGCTCGGCCGAGGTCGTCGTTGACCACCACATGGTCCGCGATTCGGTGGCCGACGGCTTCCTCGGCGTCGGCCTTGGCGAGCCGCCTGGCGATCACCGATTCGTCGTCTCCCCGAGCCCGGAGCCGGGCACGCTGGGCTTCCCGGCTCGGCGGTTCGACGAAGATCAGAACGGCGTCGGGGAAGCGCTGGCGCACCTGCTGTGCGCCCTGCACGTCGATTTCGAGCACCACGTCGGAGCCCGCCGGCGGCGTCGGGATCGGCGTGCCGTACAGGTTGCCGAACACCTCGGCGTGTTCGAGGAATCCGTCGGACTCGATGTGGGCGAGGAACGTTGCCCGGTCGACGAACCGGTAGGCGTAGGGAGACTCACCTCCGCGGCGAGCACGCGTGGTCCAACTCCGCGAGAGCCACAGCGAAGGGTCGGCCTCGACGAGTGCGTCGACGATCGTGCCCTTACCCGTTCCCGAGGGGCCGGAGAGGACGAAGATCAGCGGTAAGGACGAGCCGTCACTCACTGCCGAGCAGCTCGAGCAACTTCGCCTTCTGCTGTTCGCCCAGCCCTTGCAGTCGCCGCGTTTCGGCGATGCCGACCGTTTCGAGCACTTTGCGCGCCTTCACCTTGCCGAGGCCGGGAAGCGATTCGAGAATTACCAGCACCTTGGTCTTGGCCACGGTGTCGTCGGTCTTCGCCAAGGTGAGCACTTCGGCCAGGGTAACCGAACGCATCTTCAGACGTTCTTTGAGCTCCGCTCGTACCTTGCGGGCCTGTGCAGCCTTGGCCAGCGCAGCATTGCGGGCTTCCTCGGAAAGGATCGGGGGAAGTGCCATGGCTCCACGGTAGTCCGCCCATTTCGCCTAGTTGATGCGGTTGGGGCTGGTGTTACGTTTGCCACTTGGCCGAGATCCGGGCGATCAGAACCGAACTGGTGGCGGTGGCGCGGCGCGCACGGTTGCTTACCGCGGTCCGAAGCACCGACCGGGCGGATGCGTTTCGCCGATGGACGCCGCCCGACAACGACGACCACGTGCGCTGAGGGTAACCCCCCGAGCGAGGCCAGGCAGGGGCCGCTCAGGCCAGGGCGTCGGTCACCTCGTTGGCGATCTGCGCCGCGGCGAGGGCTCGGTCGGCCGCCTGGGTCACGGCCCGCCCGATCACGAGCAGCGTGGCACCGCCGATCGCCGCTTCCCTCGGCGTTGCCGCTCGTGCCTGATCGTGCACGTCGACAAGACCAGGCCGGATTCCCGGCACCACCCGTGCCATCCGGGGCGCCAGCAGACCGACCTCCTTGAGGTCAGACGCGGCACACACCACGCCTTTGCAGCCTGCCTCCATGGCCAGCCGGAGTCGGTTACCGAGGATGTGCGACGGGGCCGTGTCGTCGCTCGTGAGGATCGTGACGGCGAGCGGGACGGGCTCGTCGAGGCCGGCGAGGGCGGCACCTTCGAGCATGCCTTCGGTGCCGGCACGGAGCATATCGACGCCGCCATGGGCGTACATCGTGAGATAGGTCGCTCCGAGGGATCCGACCACACGGGCAGCCTTTCCGACGGTGTTGGGGATGTCGACGAGTTTGAGATCGAGGAACACGTCGAAGCCTTCGTCGACAAGACGGTTCACGATGTCGGGTCCTGTGGCGGTGAAGAGCTCCAGGCCGACCTTCGCGACACCGAACCACGGCTTGAGCGACCGGGCGATCTGCATGGCGGCGACGGAGTCGTCGACGTCGAGGGCGAGCGCCAGCCTCGACCGAACGGCGTCGGATGCGCCGGCCTCGCGTATGTGCTCCAGTGTCATGTCGGATTCCCCTCGAAAGCTCTGCGTTCCGTCGTCGTGAACGAATCCATGCTTATCGTGGTCGAGAGGCTTCCGGTGGATGGTCGAGCCAGCACCACACGCGTCGCCCCGTCCCGCACGCGTCGCCGAGAACGATCTCCGCACTCGCGGCGGGTGCGGCGCTGAGCACCGACGTCTGGTGTTCCGTCGGCCGTTCGGGCAGAGTGCAGCGATGAGCTACCGAGTCGTGCAATGGACCACCGGCAATGTCGGCCGCGCTGCCTTGCGGGGCATCACTGAGCGCGACGACCTGGAACTGGTCGGGCTCTTCGTGACCAACCCGTCGAAGGCCGGCCAGTCCGCAGGGGAACTCGGAGCCGACACGTCGACCCAGGTGCGGGCCACGGCGGCCGTCGACGACATCGTTGCCCTCGAAGCTGACGTTGTCATCCACACCCCGCTTCCGTCGCTGGTCTACGGCGACGATCCGGGCCGCGACGTCGACGACTTCTGTCGTCTGCTCGCTT
>JANPDB010000097.1:0-5557 GCA_031431255.1 Acidimicrobiia bacterium
CCGTGCGGTGGAGACGGGTGGACACGTCGTCGACGAGTCACTGCCGGACGACCTCATCTTCTGGGCAGGAGTCGCCGGTTCGCACGAGGCAGGCGCAGTTCATGCGGACTCGCTCGTCGTCAGCGCCGGACGGGTCGCCGCCGCGGTGGGTGTCGGCGCCGATATCCGAGAGGCCCGCCAGTCAGCGTATGCCGCGGCCGAACGGATCGCTCTTGCCGGCCGTCAGATGCGTCGGGACATCGGCTGGCGGGCGGTCGCCCGAAGCACGGGTGGGTACTCGGCGTCCGGGGTCGACATCGACGAGGGCAATCGTGCCGTCGACCTGTTGAAGGCGTCGGTGTCGGCCACGCACGGGCCGAGTGTGCTGGCCGGCGTCGGCGGGTTTGGTGGGGTGTTCGATGTCTCCGCACTGAAGTCGATGTCGCACCCGGTGCTCGTCGCCTCGACCGATGGTGTCGGAACGAAGGTTGCGTTGGCGGCACAGGCCGGCCGATTGCGCGGCGTCGGCATCGACCTCGTGAACCACTGTGTGAACGACGTGCTCGTGCAGAACGCCCGACCTCTCTTCTTCCTCGACTACATCGCCGCATCGAAGATCGTCGCCGAGCAGGTGGCCGACATCGTGTCCGGTATGGCCGAGGCGTGCTCGCTGAACGGGTGCGCACTTCTCGGCGGGGAGACGGCGGAGATGCCCGGCGTCTACCACGAGGGGCACGTGGATGTGGCCGGGACACTCGTCGGGCTCGCCGAGCGTGCCGCCTTGCTTCCGCTCCCGACCATCGTGGCCGGCGATGTCCTCCTCGGCCTGGAGTCGAGCGGACCGCACACGAGCGGGTACTCGCTGCTGCGCCGGATGTTCGCCGGGCTTCCCCTCGACGCGATGCCGGCCCCGCTCACGGTGCCACTAGGTGACGCGCTGCTCGAACCGCACCGTTCCTACCTTCCGGTGCTCGCCCCGCTGCTCGACGGTCCGGTCGGCCACACGGTGAAGGCACTGGTGCACATCACCGGAGGAGGTCTGCAGGAGAACATCCCGCGGGTGCTGCCCGAGGGCCTCGGTGTCGACGTGCAGCTCGGCTCATGGCCGATTCCTCCGCTGTTCGAACTCGTCCGCGACGTGAGTGGCCTCGACGCCGGTGAGCTCCACCGAACGCTCAACATGGGCATCGGAATGATCGTCATCTGCGCTCGCCGCGATCTGGACGACGTGCGGGCCGCACTGGACGAGGAAACGTGGGTCATCGGTTCCGTGGTTGCGGCACATGCCGGCGTGGTGGCGCTCACATGAGGCTGGCGGTACTCGCGTCGGGTGCCGGGTCGAACCTGCAGGCCATCCTTGACGCGTGCGGCGCCGATGTGCTCGACGCAACCGTCGTTGCCGTGGTCTCGGATCGCCCGGAAGCCCTTGCGCTGGGGCGAGCCGCGAACGCAGGAGTACCGCTGGTGGCGGCTCACCCGCGTGGTCCTCAGGTGACCTTCGACCGCCGGGACTGGGACAGCTCGTTGGCCGACATCGTGTCGTCCGCGTCACCCGACTGGGTGGTGCTCGCCGGTTTCATGCGCGTTCTCACCAGTGCCTTTCTCGACCGCTTCCCGGGCCGCGTGATCAACCTCCATCCGGCCCGGCCGGGTGAGTTGGCGGGTACGGACGCCATCGCCCGCGCCTTCGACGAATTCCGGGCGGGTCGGCGGTCGTCGACCGGTGTGATGGTCCACCTGGTGCCCGACGAAGGGGTCGACGACGGACCCGTGCTGGCCCTCGAGGATGTTCCGATCCTCGCGTCCGACACGGTCGACACGCTCGCCGCCCGCATGCATGCAGTCGAGCATCGACTCCTCATTCGCACGCTCACCCACCTACCCCGGGAGGTTCATTCATGAACGACAGGGTCCACGCTGTACCTGCTGGCGCTGCGCTGCTCACCACACAGGAGGTCCCCCTAGGCGACGGTCTGTCCGTGGAGCACACGCAACCGCGGCCGACCCTCGACGAGCTTTTCGATCGATTCACCGCATTGACCTTCGACGATGTCGTCGTGGTGCCCGGATACAGCGAAGTGCTCCCGGCCGATGTCGACACGTCGGCCACTCTTGCCCGCGGCATTCGTCTTCGTGTTCCGATCGTCTCGGCGGCGATGGATCGGGTGACGGAGTCGCGCATGGCGGTTGCCATGGCCCGCGAAGGTGGGATCGGGGTCATCCACCGCAACCTCGACCCCGACGATCAGGCGGCCGAGGTGCGGCGGGTGAAGCGCAGCCAGTCGGGCATGATCACCGATCCCGTGACCGTCGGGCCGTTCGCCACCGTCGCGGAAGCCGAAGGGCTGATGGCGCGGTTCCGGTTCAGTGGCGTGCCGGTCGTAGCGCCCGATGGCCTGCTGATCGGGATCATCACCAACCGCGACATCCGCTTTCTCGAGCCCGGCGACGAGCAGCGGCCCGTGACCGACTTCATGACGTCGGCAGGGTTGATCACCGCTGCAACGGGCACAACGCTCGATGAGGCGAAGGCTCTGTTGCGCCGTCACCGCATCGAGAAGCTGCCGCTCGTCGACGACCGCGGCCATCTGACCGGACTCATCACGGTGAAGGACCTCTCCAAGCATCGCGACCATCCGCACGCATCTCTTGACGGGCGGGGCCGCCTTCGGGTCGCAGCGGCCGTGGGAGTCGGTGCCGACGTCGAGAAGCGCGTCGACGCGCTCGTGCGGGTCGGTGTCGACGCGGTTGCACTCGACACGGCACACGGGCACTCCAAGGGCGTGATCGACACGATCGCCATGATCCGCGGGTCATGGCCCGACCTCGCGATCCTGGCCGGGAACGTGGTCACCTCGGAAGGCGTCGAGGCTCTCGTCCGTGCGGGTGCCGATGCCGTGAAGGTCGGTGTGGGTGCGGGTTCGATCTGCACGACCCGCGTGGTCGCAGGAGCCGGCATGCCGCAGCTCTCGGCCATTCACGAGGCGGCGTTGGCCGCGCGCCGCCTCGGAATCCCGCTGATCGCCGACGGCGGCATCACGTACTCGGGCGATGTGGTGAAGGCGATTGCCGCCGGTGCGAACCTCGTCATGCTCGGGAGCGTGCTGGCCGGAACCGACGAGTCGCCGGGAGAGTTCGAGCTCTACGAGGGCCGGCGCTTCAAGAGCTATCGGGGCATGGGCAGTCTCGGAGCGTTGAGCGGTCGGGCGAACGACCGCTACGCGACCGGCCAGGGCCGCGGCGAGACCGATACCGGCAAGCTCGTGCCCGAGGGCATCGAGGGGCGAGTGCCGTATTCGGGATCGCTGGGTGACGTGATGCACCAGATGGTGGGCGGCCTGCGGGCCGGCATGGGGTACGCCGGTGCGGCGAATCTCGATGAGCTGCGTCGAGCGCGGCTGATGCGGGTGACGGCAGCCGGTCGCGCCGAGAGCCATCCGCACGATGTGCAGATCACCAAGGAAGCGCCGAACTACAGCCGTGGCGGCCTGTGAGTTCGAATGCTCACCCGCTGGTCGGGGTCGTGATGGGTTCGATCTCCGACTGGTCGGTGCTGGAGCACACCTCGCGGACCCTCGATGAGCTCGGTATCGCGCACGAGTGCAAAATAGTAAGTGCGCATCGTATGCCGGTCGAGATGGCCGACTATGCAACGAGTGCATCGGGTCGTGGCCTCCGGGCGATCATCGCCGGGGCGGGTGGCGCTGCACATCTGCCGGGCATGCTGGCCGCGCACACGCTCGTCCCGGTCCTCGGCGTACCGATCTCGGCAACGGCGCTGCAGGGGATGGATGCGCTGCTGTCGATCGTGCAGATGCCCGCCGGTGTCCCGGTCGCCACCTTCGCCATCGGGAAGCCCGGCGCGATCAACGCCGCGCTGTTCGCCGCTGCCGTGCTTGCCGCGGACGACGCCGACGTCGCGAGTCGCCTCGCCGCGCGGCGGGTGCAATCGCACGACGACTCGGTTGCTTCACAGAGTCAGCTGCCGTGAGGTCTTCTCCGCGCAGTTCGTTCGGCTGACGGTGAGGGATCCGTCGATTCCGCGAACGATCGGCGTCCTCGGGGGCGGCCAACTCGGCCGCATGCTTGCCCTCGATATCCGGACGAACGGCATGCGTTGCGTGGTGCGCACCGACGAGCAGCCGGTCGGCCCGGCCGCCCAAGTTGCCGACGCCGAGTTCGTCGGGCCGTATGACGATGAGGCGCGGAACGTGGCGTTCGCCGACACGTGCGACGCCGTCACGGTCGAGTTCGAGAACCTTCCGGCCGAGTTGCTCGATGCCATAGCCGAACGCGTTCCCGTCAGGCCCGGTTCATCGTCGGTGGCGGTGTGCCAGCACCGCCGACGTGAGAAGGAGTTCCTTGCCGCGCACGGTATCCCTTGTGCGCCGTTCGCCGTCGTACGGTCGGCGGACGAGATCGTCTCGGCGCTCTCCTCGCTCGGGGGGCGGGGAATCCTGAAGACGGCCGCCTTCGGGTACGACGGACGCGGCCAGGAACGCCTCGATGCCTTCACGATGTCGCGTTCCGAGATCACGGAGGCGTGGAACCGGCTCGGCGCGGATGAGGCCGTTCTCGAACAGCTCGTCACGTTCACCTGTGAGATCTCCGTCGTCGGCGCGCGTGCGGACGATGGCTCATGGGTCGCATATCCGCCGGGGGAGAACGTGCACGTCGCCGGGATCCTGGACCATACGATCGCCCCGGCCCGCGTCGCCGACGATGTCGCTGAGCGGGCAACGTTGCTGGCCCGAACGATTGCGGAAGCCCTCGGCCACGTCGGTGTGCTCGGCGTCGAGCTCTTTGTGCTCGCCGACGGCTCGCTGGTTGTCAATGAGATGGCACCGCGGCCGCACAACTCCGGACATCACACCATCGACGCCTGCGAGGTGAGCCAGTTCGGTCAGCAATGGCGGGCGGCACTGGGGCAGCCCCTCGCCGACGCGTCGCAACACACCCCGGCGGTCATGCTGAACCTGCTCGGGGACCTGTGGTCGAACGGCGAGCCCGATTGGTCGGTTGCCCTGGCCGACCCGACGGTGCGGCTCCATCTCTACGGAAAAGCCGAACCACGACCGGGACGCAAGATGGGACATCTGTGCGTGTTGGGTCGGCCGAACGAGTTGATGTCGGCGCTCGTCGAAAGAGCTCTTGCAGTTCGTCGCCGGCTCGTACCGGTCGGCCGGTAAAGCAACAGGCCCGACCGGCATCCCACATCGGCCGATTCGGCGTGAACCTGCCCCGAGGAAGTGGGGTGTCTGGGATCCGAACTGCCGTCATGCGGGAGGGGCGTTCGCTTGCCAACTCGGTTCACGAACGCGTCAAGGGCAGCTAGACCGGTCGGTATGGAACATGCGATTTCTGTCGTCGGGTTGCAGCGGAGGTTTGGTGACATCGACGCTGTGCACAGCGTTGATCTGCAGGTGGAAGCCGGAGCGATCTACGGCTTCCTCGGCCCGAACGGCGCCGGAAAGTCGACCACCGTCAAGATGCTCTGCACACTGATCTCGCCCACCGGTGGATCGGCGCAGGTCGCCGGCTTCGACGTGGCCACGCAGGCGACGGACATCCGCCTTCG
>JANPDB010000098.1:0-2088 GCA_031431255.1 Acidimicrobiia bacterium
CCCGTCACCCGCGCCAGCATCGAGGACACCCTCCGCAGTTACTGCCGGGGCATCGACCGGCTTCACGCTCCGTCCGTCGCCGCAGCGTTCCACCCCGGAGCGATCCTCGTCGACTACGGCCCCCAGCCCATGGCGATCGAAGCCTTCGTCGAGTACGCGCTCCCCTCGCTGCGAAAAAAGTTCGCCGCCACCCAGCACCGGATCAGCAACACCACCATCGAACAGGAGGGCGACAACGCACTGGTCGAGACTTACGTGCACGCCACCCACGTGGAGGAATCTGAAGACGGCCGACGACTGCACACGTTCGTGGGTCGCTACATCGACAGGTTTGAGGTGCGTGACGGGGCATGGAAGATCGCCCATCGCACACTGCGCAACGACTGGTCGACGGCGGCGCCGATGGCCCCGACAATGTCCGGCACCTACGTGCCGAGCGGCCGCGGCGATTCGCCCGACCCGGTCTGGGGCTGACGCCCGCAGGGACTCAGTCCGCCGGTTCGTACCCGCCGGCACTGAGGTACTCGCGAACCCGCTGCTGGAGGTGGCGGGCACGGACTTCCTGGTAGTTCCCGAGCGTCTGGGAACCCTTGCGACTCGACCGGAAGCCTCGCGTTTGGGCGGCCATGTTCGCGGTGTCCTCGTCGTACACCCGACCGAGACCGCCGAGGCCTTTGGCAGTGGTGTAGCTGTCGTCGACGTCGAGCTCGATCACCGAGGGCGGCGGCGGCGTGTCACCGTCGAGCGGACGCGGTCGCATCATCAGCAGGTCGAAGTAGCTGGAGTCGATGGACATCGGGTCGGGACGGAACCGGTAGACCATCCCCAACGACAGACCGGGGAAGAAAAAAGCGTTCGGAAACGCGAAGTACTCGATTGAGTCAAGGGTGATCGACTCGCTCACGTGACTGAAATCGCGCCCGTACTTCGTGCTCATGTCACGCCGCACGAGGCCGGCGTAGAAATCACGAGCGCGCATACCTTTGGGCAGGACCAGTGGGTCCATGCCGTGGCGCAGGTTGCGGGTGAGGTGGGCGAGGATCTGCTGCTCGGTCCTGGGGGCCGGACGCTGTGGGCTGTCGAGACCGGTGGTGTGCACGAATCGGCTGATGTTCGGGGCGAACACGTCGTACTGGGTGGTGACCTCGTCACCGAGCTGGCCGCTCGCGTGCGTTTCGCGCACGTGGTACGCCTCGAGAAAAGCTTCGGCCGCCGCCTTCCAATTGCACGGAAGACGCTTGCGCACGTGCGTCTCGATGTAGCGGTCACCGATGTCGAACTCGGCGAAATGCGCCGGCAACACGCCGAGGTAGTCGGCCAAGGGCGCCGCGTTCGGATCGAAGTTCACCCACACGAAGCCGGCGAACACGTCGACCGGTAGCTGCGGTAGACGGTGCGACTCGTCGCTCACATGCGGGAAATCCCAGCGGTCCGGTATCTCCATCAGGTCACCGTCGAGCGACCAGGTCCACCCATGGAAGGGACACTTCAATTGGTTGGCGAAGCCACAGGTGCCGGGGCTGCGCAACTGCGTGCCGCGGTGCATGCAGGCGTTGTAGTACGCCTTGATCGTGCCATCGGTCGTTCGCACGATGAGTGCGGAGTGCGGACCGACGTCGTAGACGTAGTAGTCACCCGATTCCGGGATGTGGTCGACATGGCATGCCCACTGCCACGTCTTGGACCACATGTGGTCGTACTCCGCGGCGGCATAGTCGGGCGACGTGTAATTGGTGAACGGGATCTCGGCATCGCCAAGAAACACCGGGGACTGCTCGAGGAGCGGCCACGGCGGCCTGGTCGGGTCGGCGAGCAACTGCTCGTGCAGTGACGGACCCGGGGCGCGAGCTGTTCCGGGAGCAGCGACGGGGACAGCAGCAACGTCACGCACATCGGTCATGCCTCGAACCTAGGTCGCCGGGCGGAGAACAGCCAGACCACCGGCTGCGGAGTGGAGATCGGCGAGAGCGTGCACGAGACTGCGCACCATGGATCCCACCCTGCGCCGAACCGCCCGCGATCTCGGTCCGTCGGATCTTGTGTGGGACCACTTCAGCAGGCCCCGTGTTGACGACACGGTCGCCAAGG
>JANPDB010000099.1:0-5968 GCA_031431255.1 Acidimicrobiia bacterium
ATGGAAGTTGTTGGCGTGGCGACTCGAGAACCGTACGGAGAACGCATCCACATCGGCGATGCCGACGCTCGCCAGAACGGCAAACGGGTCGGCGGACGCATCGTCCTCGGCGCGTTCCCCGGAGAGGTCGAGGGCCACTCGGAATCCCATCCTGCGGGTTCGCTCGACCAGCTCCGGCGCGCCCGCCTTTGCGAGTTCCGAGGGAGCCAGTGCAAGGATCGTCCGCTTCGGGGGCAGCGCATTGTGCAGGCCGTGGCCGAGCACGTCGACGGTGACCGGGATCCAGGAATCCTTTCCGGCGATCAGCTCTTCGAGGTTTGCCGCCGCAATGGCCGCGAGGAGCCGACGACAGGCCAGGTCACGGTCGCCGAACGGGTTCGCGTCGTCGATGCCATCGGAGACGAACAGACGATATGCGGCGGTCTGCTCGTTTCGCCCCATGAGTGGTTGTCGTCCGAGGAAGACGGAATCGTTCACATCCGCATCGATCGGCAGCGTCGGCGCGAACTTGCGGAGTGTCGGCTCCGACGGGTGAAGAATCGTTCAGGTCGGCGCCTCCGCGTCGAGGCGTCCACCGTGCGACAGCGCGCTACTCCTCTGACGCTGCGGGCTCGCTGGGCGGCGCACTGAACGAACGGAGCTGCTCGAGTGCGTCGGCGCTCGGGGAGGATGCGTCCTTGTTGGCCGCTTCGAGCTGGGCGATGACTTCTTCGCGGTAGACGGCGACCGATCTCGGCGCCTGGATACCCAGACGAACGTTGTCGCCTCGGACCTCCAGCACGGTCACGACGATGTCGGGACCGATCATGATGCTTTGGTTGGTGCTGCGGGTCAGGACGAGCATCCGTGCTCCTTAACGAGGTGTGTGCGAAGAACGTCGAGTGGTCACGCTACCGGAGCAGGTTCGCCAGAACTCGGATCATCGCGGAGGGTCGCGGGAATCGCCGCCGGGGCCGGGTGACGACCGCGTCAGCTCAGGCCTGCCCGGACCTCTGGCGGCCGAACAGGGGCTGACGAGTGCTCCATCCCTCGTTCAGCACCGCCTGAATGGCCCGGCCGGAGCTCCGGTTGATCACGAGGGGACCGAGGAGGTTCGCGGTCGCGTCCTCGGCCTTGTCGCGGATCGAGACGATCACCAGCAGGCACGCGTCGTCGGCGTTGTTCAACCCGAGCCAATCAGCGGTCTCATCGTCGATCTCGGCGACGTAGTCGGGAAAGAACACGTCGGGATTGACGACCAGGAACTCGGTCTTGTCGTCAAGGCCGCGCAGGAGGGAGAACGGGCCGTCCAAAGCGCCCCACGACTCGAGTACGAATCGACGGGAGGAAGCAAAGCCCGGGAGACCAAGATCGAAGAAGAGCTCCCCGGACGTGGGGGAATCGGGCGTCATCTTCTCGGCAGCTTGCATGGTTGCGTTCATAGCGGAACGGACACGAGGCGACGAGTCGCCGTTGGGCCGTAGACCTTTCTAGCGGAGGAAGTCCATCAAGGACGGTTGGATGACTCGGGCCGCGGCGGCGAGCGACGCCTGGTAGGCGAGTTCCTGCAACTTGAGATCAGTCGCAGTCTTCGCGATATCGATGCTCTCGATCTCGTTCAGCGAGCTCAGGCGATTATCTCGACTGAGACCGTTTCGGCCCTGCAATGTCTCGAGTTGATTCGTTCGTGCACCTACGGTCGCGAGACCGGTTTGAATCCGGTTCAGTGCCGTGTCGATGTCGTTGATGCTCGTCGGTGAGATCGCCCCGACGTTGCCGCGGATGTTCGCAGCGAGGTCCGTGAGCACCTTGAAGGCGTTGTTGGCGGCCGGGCCGTACACATCAGGACCGGTGACGTTGACCTGCACGACTCCTCCCTCGGCCACCGGACGCAGCACGACACCGGTGTCACCCAGATAGTTGCCCGTGGCGTCGTACGCGACGTTCGGTTGACCGACTCCGGGGAGCGCATTACCGGAGAACAGCGGCCGGCCGAGACGAGACGAGTTGGCCAGGGCAAGGAGCTGGTTGCGAAGACCGTCGACTTCGACGGCGAGAGCCTCGCGATCGTTCGGCCCGAGCGCATCGTTGATCGCCGATGTGCCGAGGTCCCGAGCTCGCCGCAGAACCTGGGCGCTGCTCTGCAGGGCATTGTCCGATTCGGCGAGCCAGCCGGCACCATCGTTGGCGTTGCGGTCGAACTGCTCATGACGGGTGATGCTGGCACGAAGGCTCAGCGCCGACGAGGTCCCACCGGGAGAGTCCGAGGGGCGTGAAATCTCGCGCCCCGAGGACATCTTGTCCTGGAGCGCCTGGAGCGAGGAGATGCCTCGCTGGAGGTTGGCCTGCACGCCGAGGGACGAGCTTCGCTGGGTGACCCGGAAGGATGCCGACATGATGGCTCCTTACCGGCCGACCAGGCCGGTGCTGCGGATCAACGTGTCGAGCATCGAATCGACCGCCGTGATGAAACGGGCCGATGCGTCGTACGCGTGCTGGATAGCGATCAAGTTCGTCATCTCTTCATCGATGTTCACACCGGAGGTTGCCTCACGGGCCGAGTCGACCTGCTCGGTCACGAGGCTCTGGGTTGCCACCTGTCGGTTCACCGTTCGACTCTCGATCCCCAGGTGCAGGACCATGGCGTTGTACGCCGAGCCCGGTCCCGTCAGATCGGCAATCTGCCCGGCGACCGATCCATCGCGCAGTCCCGTCGGGGTTGCGGCGGCTGCGACCTTCGTCGGGTCATTGGCGATGATCGGGTTCACGGCAATGCCACCAGGGCCCATCTGGAAGAACGGAAGGCCGGGCGTCCCGGCGAGATCGAAACCGGTGGCGTGCACGGTGTTCACGTCGGATGCGAGTTGGAGTTGCACGGCCGTGAGCTGGGCCCGATAGGCCGGGATGGTCGAGTTCACGGCACCCTGCAGCGACGAGAGCTTGCCGCCGGCCGCGACATTGACGCCGAGTCGATCCCACACGACCGCGGTCGTGCCCGGTGTCGTGGTGACGTCGACCCGCAGAGCTTCGGACCGGTTGCCCCGGACCAGGGCGGTCGTGCCGAGGTAGACGTCTACGACCCCGTTCGCCTGGGGTCGAACCGTGACGCCGGCGAGATCGGCGAGATTGCGGATCATCACATCGCGCTGATCCATGAGATCACCAGCCGGCATGTCGGCATTCACGGCGGCCAGGACGCGATTGTTCAAGTCCGCGACGGCAGCGGCGGCGGAGTTGATGTCGGAGACCGTCGCCTCGAGTTCGCGGCCGGTGTTCTGCGAGAGCGCGGCGAGCGACCCATCGAGTTGGGCGAAGTCGGCGGCCAGGGTCTTGCCGAGCTCGACGAGTTGCTGGCGGGCCGAGAGATCGTCAGGGCGGTTGGCGACGTCATCCCACGCCGCCATGAAGCGGTTGATCTGTGAGGCGAGTCCCGTGTCGCTCGGTTCGTTGACCGCCATCTCGATCTGGCTGAGCACTGCCTGGGACTGCTTCAACGCGCCGTCGGTGCCGTGCTCCTGCAGGGCCCGCATCTCGACGAACTGATCGTGCAGGCGGTACGCCGTGCCCGCACGCACGCCGGTACCGGCATCATTGGACCGGGCGAAGATGTTGGCGGTCGTCGGGTTGGTGATCGGCGAAAGGTCGACGCGCTGTCGGCTGTAGCCGGGCGTGTTGACGTTCGCGAGATTGTGACCGGTCACGTCGAGGGCGCGTCGGTGTGCCTGCAACCCCGAAAGGCCGATGCTCAGTCCGCCGAAGTCACTCATGCTGCCCCGCCTTTCTTTTCGGTCTGTGGCATTTCGATCACAGCGACTGATCGACCAGGAAGGCCGTCTCGCCGCTGCGCGAGGTGGCTGAGCGCTCTTGGGCTGCGCGCTCGAGAAGGTCACGTGTCGCCGCCGAACCGCGGGCGACAAGTTGTTTGTTGTTGTTCGCCTGCGCGCTTATCTCATCGGCAATCGTCAGGAAGGCAGCACGGTGTTGGCCGAAGACGTGATCCCACGGTTCGGGCGCGTACTCGGCGAGCTCGCGGAGGCTCGGGTTGCGTCCGAGGCCGAGCTTCGGAGCTTCGGCCTCCACCAAGGTGGCGCGGACCAGTTCACATCGACGGATCTCGCCGAGAACGGCCTCGATCTCCCGGGTCGCCGCGGCGAGCCACCGGGTCCGGCCGGCGGCGAGGAGGAGGTGCTCCTCCTCCAACTTGAAGAGCAGCATCTCGAGTAGCGATTGCTCACGCATGAGGGCGGAGCTGATGTCGGAAAGGCTCACAGACAAGTCCTGGGGATGGGGAGGTACTCGGATGTTTCGAATGCCCTATCGGCAGCCGCGGCCCCGACCTGCGCTGTCGGTGCTGTTCGTTCGGGGAGGAATTCTTGAGGAACATCGCAGGTACGCCTCGGAACGGACGATCGCTACCTACGAGTCGCAGAACGGTTCGACAGGACACAACCCTGACGGATCGGGGCGAGTCTCTCCATCCATCGCACGACGGCATGCCTTCCGACCGAAACAGCGGTCCGGAAGGGGAACTCCGACTTGCCACCAATCGAGGATCGCACTGTCCATGTCAGCATCGACGTTGTCACGAGCCCAACTTCTGCCCACCCAACCACTGGTTGCGTCGGCGGTCCTGCACGAGCTGGCCAAAAACGACGACGCGGACCTCACGCCGCTGGCCGAGATCGATCCGTCACTCACCGTCGCGGTGATGGCCGCGGCAAACGCGCCGCATCTTCGACAGGCTCGGCGGGTCAGCAACGTCCGCCAGGCGATGGTGTTGCTGGGCGTGAACGCGGTGGAGGCGATCGCCACATGCCGCACTGCGGCGCTCGTGCTCGGTCCGGACGATGTCGGGTTCCCGCCGGGCTTCTGGGCACGCTCCATCACCACTGCGGCCGCGGCCTCCGTCCTCGCTCATCGTCTCGGCAGCAACGTCGACGAGGCCTTCACGTGCGGCATGGTGCACGACATCGGTGATCTTCTCCTGTTCCGCGACGACCCCGAACTCCACGCCGCCGTCCAGACCCGGCGATCGAAGAACGGTCGACCGCTCCTCGAGACCGAGAAAGCGCTGTTCGGCCGCACCCACACCGACGTCGGAGCCAATCACCTCGACCGGCTCTTCTTCCCGGAACGCATCGTTCGCGCCGTCCGATCGCACCATGCACCCGCCGAAGCGCTCACCGACTCGCTTTCGCGGGCGGTGTGGGGTGGACATCGTTTCGGGGCCATCGTGGCCGGCGGAAGTGCATCGTCCGGACCCGACGACATCTCCACCCCACGCGGCATCCTCAAGGCGATCGGACTCGGTAGCGAAAGCCCGGATCGCATCCTTGCGGAAGCGGAACGCCGAGTGAGTTCCGTCATGGAGATCGCAGGACGCAACCAGCCATGAGCCCCGTCCATCGGCGCTGCGCCGCTCCGCTGCGCTCCACTGCTCGCAACACCAGCGACCCCACCACACCGACAGGGCAGCCATGAGTTCCACGACCCAACTCCGCACCGGACCAGGCGTCGGTCAGCGCAGCGCCGAACCCCGCTCGGCCGCCCGCAGCCTGGCCGAACTCGACGCCCGGCAGGGAGACCTTCTGCTCGCGCTGCAAGACCCGGCCTCGGTCCATGCCGAGATGCTCACCGCCCTAATGGTGTCGAACAGCCTCCTCGAGCTCTCGAAGCTGGCGACGGCACGGCTCAACCTCGCCGAGTTCTCGCGCGCTGCGCTTACGACAGTGATGCAGTGCACACCGGTGACCGCGTGCGCCCTGTACTTCTCCGCCCCAGACGTACCACCGGTCCACGAGTCGTTTGGTGACTGGGTCGAGCCCGTGCTCGACGGGTCGGGCATCGCCCTGATCGAGGCCTCCGCCGACCAGGTGTGCAGCCCCGTGTTCGGCGCTGACCGCAGTGCGCCTATCGGGTACTTCGGAGTCACCGGGGCGCCCAAGGGCCTCGTCGATGCCGGGCTCGTCGATCGGGCGTCCGATCAGAT
>JANPDB010000100.1:0-11451 GCA_031431255.1 Acidimicrobiia bacterium
TACAAGGTCGCGGTGCTCCCGCTCTCGAAGAAGGCTGAGCTCCAGGAGCCGGCCCGTCGTGTCCTCAAGATGCTCCAGCCCCACATGATGTGCGACTACGACGAGACGCAGGCCATCGGTAAGCGCTACCGCCGTCAAGACGAGATCGGTACGCCGTTCTGCGTCACCGTCGACTTCGAGACCATCAACGACGACGCCGTCACGGTGCGCGAACGCGACTCGATGACCCAAGAACGCGTTCCCGTCGCCGAACTCCTCGGCTATCTGGTCAACCGCCTCTAGTCGCAGCGCAAGCACGCACTGGGTCAGCACCGTGCGTGTTCCTGGGTCGGCTGACGTGCGTGTTCCTGGGTCGGCTGACGTGCGTGTTCCTGGGTCGGCTGACGTGCGTGTTCCTGGGTCGGCTGACGTGCGTGTTCCTGGGTCGGCTGACGTGCGTGTTCCTGGGTCGGCTGAAGTTCACTGGGTCGGCTGAGTAAGCATTTCTGCACAGTCCCCGACCCAGTGCAGCTCAGCTGACCCAGGTCCTTACCGGATTCTCACGTTCGACGGGTGAAGTGACGGCGTGTCCGTGCGCCGTGTCCGATTGCTCTCGGTCGTGCTCGTCGGTGCGCTGTGTGTCGCGGGCGTGTTCGCCTATCGGGCGCTGCGGACCTCCTCGGGGACGCAGGCCGTTCGGACGGTGACGGCCGCGATCGGAACCGTTACCGAGACCGTCACTGCGTCGGGGTCGGTCGAGGCCGGCGACACCCGGGCCGTCAGCTTCGCGACGACGGGCACGATCAAGGACGTTCTCGTCCAGGTCGGCGATCGCGTCGAGGCCGGCCAACCGCTGGCCCGGGTGGACGATGTATCCGCCCAGATCCAGCTCCGTCAGGCGCGGTCGTCGCTGGCGGTCGCGGGGGCCAAACTCGCCCAGCTCCAAGCGGGTCTGACGTCGACCGAGCGTCAGCAGCTGGCGCTCGGTGTCCAGCAGGCAGCAATGAGCGTCGAGAACGCGAAGCGCTCGCTGTCGGACGCGAGAGCTTCCTCGGCCATCGACGGACAAAACGTGGCCTTGAGCCAGGACGCCGCCGGGAGGACTGCGGTGAACGCCGAGACCAACGGGTCGCTCAACGCCACCTCGGCCCAGGCACAGTTCGACCAGGCGCAGACCTCGCTCGACAACGTCCGAAAGACGGCGGAGTTCAACGCCAAGTCGGCGCAGACCTCTGTCGACACCGCGAAGTCGAATCTGCAGAACATCAGGTCCAACGCCGAGCTGTCAGCGCTCGCCTACCAGGCAAGCGTTGACGGCGCGGCCATGTCGCTCGAGAACGCGAAGAAGAACGCCCTCCCGCCCGCCGCCGCGACACAGGCCCAACTCGATCAGAACACCGCCAACGCGGAGAAGAACGCGCAGGCCATCGCCGCCGCGGAGCTCAGCCTCTCGAACACCAAGTTGCAGCAGACGACGAACCTTCAACGCGATTCCCAGTCGATCGCCGCCGCGGAACTCGCCGTCACGACGGCCCAGAACAACGCCGCTCTCTCGGCGGAGAAAGACGCCCAGTCGATTCGCACCGCCGAGCTTCAAGTGCGCAACGCCCAGATCAGCCGCGACGCCGCCGCCACCAAGGACGGACAGTCGATCGAGTCAGCGAAGGCCGGCGTGAGCACTGCCGAGGTCTCGGAGGCGTCGGCAGCGTTGAAGAACCGTCAGTCGTTGGCGAATGCCGAATCGCAGCTCCGGACGGCGAGGCTCAGCCTCGAGACCACGAGGCTGAACAACACGCTCAAGCTCGCACCGGCGAAGCAGGCCGACATTCTTTCGGCACAGGCGGCAGTCGACCAGGCCGAAGCCAACGTCACGACAGCGGAGGAGACCCTGGCCAAGACCACGCTGACCGCCCCGATCGCGGCGACCGTCACGGCCGTCGAGGCAGTCGTCGGGGAAGCGGCGTCAAGCGGAACCGGCGGCGGTGCGAACACCAACAACGCCGCTGCATCGTCGGCCGCGTTCACGCTCACCGATCTCGACAACCTCTACGCCACCGCCGCGTTCAGCGAAGCGAACGCGGCGAAGCTCCAGATCGGCCAGAACGCCACCGTCACGTTCGACGCTCTGCCCAACGTGAGCGTGACGGCGACGGTCGACACGGTGGCCCTCACCGCCAACACCTCGGCGAACGTCGTGTCGTTCGCTGTCCGGTTGAAGCTCGACGCCGTCGCCGTGGCTTCGGGTGTGAAGCCGGGCATGACGGCGCAGACCGAGGTCGTCACCAACGAAGCCATCGATGTGGTGACCGTGCCGAGTGCCGCGGTGCGCAGCCTCGGCGGACGCCGCACGGTCACCACGTTCGACCCCGTAACGAAGGTGGAGACGCCGACCCAGGTGACCGTCGGACTCCGCGGTACCTCGACGACCGAGATCAAGACGGGCATCGCCGAGGGCACCGTGCTGGTGCTGCCGACGCAGAACCTCGCGACGATCTCGGCGGCGACCGCGGCCGGTACAACCGGCGGCCTCGGCGGTCTCGGTGGTGGCGGTGCCGGCGGCTTCGGCGGCGGCGGTTTCGGACGTGGTGGGGGCGGCGGGGGCGGTCGAGGGTGACGGCCTCGTTGGCGCATCCGGTCGTGGAGATGACCGGAATCACCCGGCGGTACCTCATGGGCGTCGGTGACGGCGCGGTCGTCGTGCATGCGCTGCGAGGAGTGGACTTCCGGGTCGAGCGTGGCGAGTTCGTCGCCATCATGGGCGCGTCCGGTTCGGGGAAGTCGACGTTGATGAACATCATCGGATGTCTCGACATCGCCTCGTCGGGTACCTACCGCCTTGACGGCATCGACGTGACCCAGCTCGACGAGCACCAGCTCTCGATGGCCCGCAACCGCAAGCTCGGCTTCGTCTTCCAGAACTTCAACCTGATTGCGCGAACCAGTGCGGTCGAGAACGTCGGACTGCCGCTGCAGTACGCGGGCGTCCGTTCGAAAGAGCAACGCCGCCGGGCGATGGAGGCGCTCGACCGCGTCGGCCTCGCCGACCGCGCCGGGCACACCCCGGCTGAGCTCTCCGGCGGTCAGCAGCAGCGAGCGGCGATCGCTCGGGCGCTGGTGACCAATCCGGCGCTCCTTCTCGCCGACGAACCGACCGGGGCACTCGACTCGGAATCGACGAGCGATGTCCTCGGACTGTTCGAGGAGCTGAACGCGTCGGGTCGCACGGTCGTGATCATCACGCACGAGCAGGAGGTTGCCGATCGGGCGAAGCGCGTGGTGCGACTGCGCGACGGACTGGTCCTCTCCGACTCCGCTGTCGACGGGTTCGAGCGTTCCCGCGACCACTCCTGGGCAGGGGCCCGGACATGAGCTCAGTCCGCCTTCTTCGCCTCGCCTTGCGCGGTGTCAACACGAACCGCACGCGCTCCTTCTTGACTGTCCTCGGCATCCTGATCGGCGTGGCGTCGGTGATCGTGCTGGTCTCGGTCGGCAACGGCTCGGCCATCGCTGTGGCGAAGCGGTTCGACGCGCTTGGAACGAACACTCTCACGGTGCTGCCGGGCGGCTTCGGGCGCGGGGCGCGCCAGGGTGGCGGTGCGCAGCTCTCGATGAAGGACGTCATCGCGTTGCGTGACCCCGAGTACAAATTCGTAGTCCGAAATGTCGTACCAGTGGTAAGCGCGCAGTCGATCGTCGGGACCTACGCAGAGGCGACCACCACGGTGGCTCGCGTCACGGGAACCGAGCCGGAGATGGTCGACGCCGGGAACTGGGAGGTGCAGTCGGGCCGCTACTTCGACAGCGGCGAGATCGAAGACCGTCAACGTGTTGTCGTGATCGGTGCGCGCGTCGCCGACAACCTCTTCGGAACGGACATCCAGCCCGTGGGTCAGCAGATCTCGCTCTCGAACATCGCGTTCGAGATCGTCGGCGTCCTGACCCCGAAAGGCTCGTCGGGCAACAACGACCAGGACGACATCGCGTTCATACCGATCACCACGGCACAAGACACGCTGGTCGGGCGGACCAACCTGAATCAGATCGTCGTTCAGGCCACATCGCGCAAGACGACCAACGATGCCCAGGCCGCCGTGACCACGGTTTTGTCGAGCCGCTATCCGTCGAACAACGGCTCGTCGTTCGCGGTGCTCAATCAGGCGAGCCTTCTGCAGTCGAGCAACGACTCGTCGAAGACGCTGACGGTGCTGCTCGCCGCTGTTGCTGCCATTTCGTTGCTCGTGGGTGGCATCGGGATCATGAACATCATGCTCGTCACCGTCACCGAGCGAACCCGCGAGATCGGGATCCGCAAGGCCGTTGGGGCGCCGAAGGGGGCCATCCTCGGGCAGTTCCTCTTCGAAGCCTCTGTTCTCGGCGCCGTGGGTGGAGCATTGGGCGTCGCCGTTGGGCTCATCGGCAGCCGGTTCAAGGTCGCCGGCACCGTTCCGGTGGTGCGGTGGGATTCGGTTGCCCTCGCGCTGTTCGTCGCTGTTGCCATCAGCGTGTTCTTCGGCTTCTACCCGGCCAACCGCGCGGCCTCCATGCGTCCGATCGACGCGCTCCGCCACGAATAGGAACGCTCTCGATGGAACCCTCTGCCTCCGAACCCAACCCTGTCGTTCCGGTTGTCACGAACGAGGACAACTCGTGGGCGCTTCCGCGCCCGAGGGCGACGACTCGCCAGAAGGTCCTCGCTGCCGCGCTCGCCGTCGCGTGCCTTTCGCTCGCGTCGTTCACCGTCGGTGTCAGTGTCGGCAAGAAGAGGGCTCCCGACACCGCCGGGGGGTTCGGCCGCAACGGTGGTTTCGGGGCCTTCGGTGCCGGTGGGCTCCCGACCGCGGGCGGAGCTGCGACTGCTCCCGCCGCCTCGGTCCCAACTACGACAACCACTGTCGATCCCAATCTCGGTGGCCTTCTCCCCGGACTCGATGTCCCACCGGACACCGCTGCGGTCGCCCCGACCGTACTGCCGACGACGACTGCCCCTTCGGGCACCTGACCTGACCACGCCTCAACTCCTGCCACACGGCCCGTCCACCACAGAAAGCACGACCATGCGAACTCTCCCCGTCACCCTCGCCGTTGTCGCATCGCTCGCGGCGCCCCTCTTTCCGTCCGCCGCCCACGCTGCAGCAGCAACAGACACCACCAAGGCCTTCTGCACGCAACTACAGACGTCGCAAGCGGCGATCGGCGCGATTCCTGCCACGGCGAAGAACCGCTTCTCGCTGATCTCTGCCGAGTGGACGAAGATGGCCCGCTTCGCTCCGCCAGCAATCAAGAACGATGTGAACGCCATCGCCACGGCGTACAAGACGGCGAACGGGCAGGGCGCGGCAGCGCAGAAGTCGACGCTCGGAAGGATCACGAAAGCGGCCCAGAACGTCACCGCGTTCACCGCCAAGTCGTGCACGACGGGCGGCGATGGCGACGGGCCCGGCGGCGGCAGATTCGCCGAGCTGGCCGACTGTGTCGCAAAGAAGGGAGGGAAGCTCCCTGAGCGCCCAGCCGGCGGTGGTGGCGGTCAGAACGGTGGCGGAAATGGTGGTGGCCAGAACGGTGGCGGACGCAACGGTGGGGGCCGGGGGTTCGGCAACCTCGACGCAGTGACCCAGGCCGCGTTCGACGCATGCCGCACCGAACTCGGGCTCGGTGGAGGTTTCGGTGGCGGTGGCGGTGGCGGTAACCGCAACAACCCGCAACTGACCGCGTGCCTCAAGAAGAAGGGTGTCACCCTGCCGGCCGCGCCGACCGGAACGCCGGGCCAGGGTGCGGACCGACCGCAGGTCGATGCCAAGTCACAAGCTGCCCTGGACGCCTGCCGAAAGGAACTAGGTCTGCCCGCGCCGGGTCGGGGCAACGGCCCCCGCGTCGAACCGCCCGGAACACCTACGACGGGAAAGGCCTGAGGGGAAAGGCCTGACGGGAAGTGCCTGACGAGCAAGGCCTGACGAGCAAGGCCTGACAGCGACCCGAGCGCCGAGCGGGACCTGGGCATAGCGAGCCTCGCTGCGGCCGTGCCTCGCAACGAACCGGCGCTCGACGAGCGTGGAGTCCTACACTTCTCCGATGCGCCGCTCACTCGCCCTCGTCGGAATCGCTCTCTCCGGAGCGCTGCTCCTGGGTGCCTGCAGCTCGGACTCGTCCGACACCACCGTGGTCGCCACCGAGGCCGCCGTCGACGAAACGTTCGCCGCGGAAACGGTGGCCTCGGCGACCGAAGCCGTCACCGAGGCGGCGGCCGCGGACGCGGTGGCCGGTGATTCGGAGGCCATAGCGGCCGATGACCCGTCGTCGATGGCCGGTCAGCTCGCGGCGAGCTTCAAGGAATCGACGGGCGTAGACCTCACCAAGGAACAGGGTGAATGCATGACCGACGCAATCCTGTCGACGTTCACCGCCAAGGAACTCATCGATCTCGGGCAGAGCCCGGCCGGTTTCGAAGGTCTCCCCGCGGCCGACAAGGCGCGCGCCGTCGGTTCGTTCCAGAAGTGCCCCGGCATTTTGGAAGAAGCGTTCTTCGCCGGGTTCAAGCAGGCGCTCCCGACGATCGACGAGGGCCAGGGCCGATGTGGTGCGGGCGAGTTGGGCAAGGCCTTCTCTCCCGAGGAGCTCGTCGAACTCTCCACCGGCGGTGACGTGTCGAAGAACGCCGAGGTGATGACGAAGGTGTTCACCGCGTTCGGCAACTGCGACGGTCTACTTTCCGGCCTGTTCGCCGCGGGCATCAAGGAGTCCGGTGGTATGACGGACGCGCAGGCGGACTGCGCGGCCGAGGCGATGGTGAAGGCGTTGGGGGTCGAGACCCTGGTGAAGTTCTCTACCGATCCCAACAGCGTCGACGCTGCTGTCACCGCGAAACTCACCGAGGCCGTCACGTCCTGTCTGGCGGAGTAACGCTGGGGCAATCGGGCGCGGAAGAGCGGTCCGCCATCATCTCGGGGGAAAGCGACCGGGGGACGGGCTCGCGCAAGTAACCTTGCTCTCCGCCATGGCTACGAAATCCGCCCCGAAGAAGACCGCCCCGAAGAAGACTGCGCCGAAGAAGGCCGCATCCTCGCCCGCCAAGCTCGCGTTCGCGTTCGACCACAAGCACAAGGTCGCGCCGATGAAGCTGAAGGATCTCCTTGGTGGAAAGGGGGCGAACCTGGCCGAGATGACCAGCGTGCTCCGGCTCCCGGTACCGCCCGGCTTCACGATCTCGACCGACGCCTGCCGTGCCTACATGAAGTCCGGCTGGCCGAAGTCGCTCGACGCCGAGATCCTCGTCCAGGTCGCCGACATCGAGAAGAAGATGGGCCGCAAGCTCGGCGATGCCAAGAACCCGCTTCTCGTGTCCGTGCGCTCCGGGGCGAAGTTCTCCATGCCCGGCATGATGGACACCGTCTTGAACCTCGGCCTGAACGACAAGACCGTCGTCGGGCTCGCCAAGGTCATGGACAACGAGCGCTTTGCCTACGACTCCTACCGCCGCTTCTTGGCGATGTACGGCCGCATCGTCCTCGGCGTCGACGGTTCGCTCTTCGAGCATGCCTTCGAGAAGGCCAAGCACAAGGCGAAGGTCGCAAGCGACGCCGAGATCCCGGCATCGGTGCTCAAGTCGCTCTGCGACGACTACAAAGCGATCGTGAAGAAGGCCACCAAGGCCGACTTCCCGCAGGACCCGAAGGTGCAGTTGAAGGGCGCCATCGAGGCCGTGTTCAGTTCGTGGAACGGCGCTCGCGCCATTGCCTATCGCGTTCGCGAGCGCATCGCCCACGACCTTGGCACCGCCGTCAACGTGCAGGCGATGGTGTTCGGCAACCGTGACGACACATCCGGCACGGGCGTCAGCTTCACCCGCAACGCATCGACCGGCGAGAACAAGCCCTACGGCGACTACCTCACCAATGCGCAGGGCGAAGATGTCGTCGCCGGTATCCGCAACACCGAGGACCTCGACGCCCTGAAGAAGCGTTTTCCGAAGTGTTACGCCGAGCTCATGTCGATCTTCGCCCGGCTCGAAGCGCACTACCAGGACATGTGCGACACCGAGTTCACGATCGAGCAGGACAAGCTCTGGATGCTTCAGACGCGCGTCGGCAAGCGCACCGGTGCGGCCACCCTGCGCATGGCCGTCGAGATGGCCACGAAGCCGAGCGGCCCCACCAAGTGGAAGATCTCCAAGGACGAAGCGCTGCTGCGCGTTGATGCCGACGCCCTCGATCAGGTGCTGCACCCGCAGTTCGCCGCCAAGGGACTCGTGCTCACCAAGGGCCTCGGCGCCTCGCCCGGCGCCGCCGTCGGTCGGGTCTACTTCACTGCGGATTCCGCCGTCGAGGCGTCCGCACGGGGCGAGCTCGTCGTGTTGGTGCGATCGGAAACCAGCCCCGAAGATGTCCACGGCATGCTCGTCGCCGAAGGCATCCTGACCGCCCGAGGTGGTCTTGTGTCGCACGCCGCCGTCGTGGCACGCGGCTGGGGTAAACCCGCGGTCGTCGGCGCCGAGAAGGTGAAGATCAAAGACGACAAGCAGTTCGAGGTCGACGGAGTGATCGTCCACGAGGGTGACGTGGTCTCCCTCGACGGAGCCACCGGTGAGGTCATGCTCGGCGCGCTGGAGATGGCCTCGGCCGAACCGCCCGTCGAGTTCCATACCATCCTCGGCTGGGCCGACGAAGTGCGAAAGGGACGCCGGGGTGTCCGTGGCCTCAAGGTCCGCGCCAACGCCGACAACGGCCCCGACGCGAAGAACGCCCGTGCGTTCGGAGCCGAGGGCATCGGCCTGTGCCGCACCGAGCACATGTTCCTTGCCGAGGACCGCCTCCCGATCGTCCGAGAGATGATCCTTGCGGAAACGCCGAAGACCGAAGCCGCCGCCCTGGAGAAGCTGCGCAAGGCCCAGAAGGCCGACTTCGAGGAGATCCTGCGCGAGATGGACGGCCTGCCGGTGACGGTTCGCCTGCTCGACCCGCCGCTCCACGAGTTCCTGCCGTCGATGGAGGAGCTGAAGATCAAGAAGGCCGTGCACGGTCTCACCGCGATCGAGGAGAAGCTCCTCGCCGCGGCACAGTCGTGGCATGAATTCAACCCGATGATCGGCACCCGCGGTGTTCGTCTTGCGGTCGTGAAGCCGGGTCTCTACGAGATGCAGGTTCGGGCGCTCCTCGAAGCGGCGGCAACAAGGGTCAAGAAGGGTGGCAACCCGGTCATCGAAGTGATGATCCCGCTCACCGTGACCCGTGAGGAGATGGCGATGGCGCGCAGCTGGGTGCAGGGAGCCATCGACGAGACCAAGGCGAAGATGGATCCGAAGGCCGCGGCGCACCTCGACATCACGATCGGCACGATGGTGGAGACACCCCGCGCTGCCGTGCGATCCGACGAGATCGCGTTGGAGTCCGACTTTTTCTCCTACGGCACCAACGACCTGACCCAGATGACGTTCGGCTTCAGCCGCGACGACGTCGAGGGACGCATGATGAGCGCGTACCTCGAGCAGGGCTTGCTCAAGCGCAATCCGTTCGAGACACTCGACCAGTCCGGCGTGGGGCAACTCGTGCTCGACTCCGTGGCCCGGGGCCGGACTACCAAGCCGGGCCTCAAGCTCGGTGTGTGTGGAGAGCACGGCGGCGATCCCGACTCGATCCTGTTCTTCTACGCCGCAGGGCTCGACTACGTGTCGTGCTCGCCGTTCCGCATCCCGATCGCCCGCCTCTCCGCGGCCCAGGCGGTCATCGGGGCTTCGGCCAAGTCCAACGCCTAACCGGCGGGTTGGCGGACGTGTCGTCGGGCGCCGGGTTCGATGAACTCGGCGCCGTCGACGTCGGAGCTTCAGCCGACACGACCGACGGTGAGTCGGTCGCGGAAACAATCTCTTCAGCGCCATCAAGGGTCGGGGCGTGGCGCGTTCAGTGCAGTGTCGGCCTCGTCGTGGCCTTCTTTGTCAGTCTTGTTACCTATCCCGCGTTGACGCCATACGTCGGTTGGGAGCTCGACCAGTCATGGGCGGCGGCGCTGCACATGGCCCAACATCAAGGCCTCCTCCACGGCCGCGATGTGGTGTTCACCTACGGGCCATTGGGCTGGCTCACGAGCCCGACGATGTTCTACGAGGGCACCGGTGCGGTCGCCATCGCCATTCGTTTCCCGATCCTGATGGCGGTCGCGTTTGTGATTTGGCGCCGACTGCGCAACCTGACGTCCATTCCTGTTGCGCTCGCCGGCTGTGTTGCGCTCAGCTGGATGATCGGCTCGGTGTTCCTCATTGGCGGCGAGGCGCCGCTGCTCGTCGTGTTCGCCGTCGTCGGCGCATATATGACCCGGCTTGCTCGAGCGTCGTCCAATCCGGTCCCGATAGCTGCGTTTGCGGGCTCGGGTGCTCTCGCCGCCCTGATGCTCCTGGTGAAGTTCGATACCGGTATCTCGGTCGCGGCATGGACCGGCTTCGTCGTCGTCGCCGAGTGGTTGCTGCAACGTCAGCCGTGGCGGCGAGTGGTGACATCGGCGGCCAGTGCCGGATGTTCGTTCGTCGTTGCTCTGGTGCTGCTCTGGCTGGTCTGCGGCCAGCAACTCCGCTATCTCGGGACCTGGCTCGACCTCTCCTTCAATCTGTTCTTCGGGTTCAACGACGCAATGGCGCTGCCCGGCTTCGGTTGGGAGCTGCAGCTGGCGTTCGCGTCGATGGCGGGGCTGGTCGTGCTGATGCGCCAGCGCGATGTCGCACTCGACCGACGCCGTCGTCAGTTGCTGTGGATCGCGCTGATCGCTGCCGCGTTCGTCTTCGCCAAGCAGGCATTCCTCCGCCACGACACCCACTCCCTTCGCTGGTGGGCGTTCGTCGGTTTCGCCGTGCTGGTGCTCGCGGTTCGTCGCACGGTGTTGATCGGAACGTTTCTCGTCGTACCGAGCGTGATCGTCGCAGGAGCGATCGCCGGCAGTTTCACGTTCACTAATCCAACGGCCAGTGTCCGGGCCGTGGGTCGCGCTGTCGGACAGGTCACCTCTCATGCCGAACGCCGCAAAGTGAGCGAGTTGGGTCGCGTGCTTCTTCCCGCCGCTCACCCGATCCCCGACGACATCGTCGAAAAGATCAAGGGCGAGACGATCCACGTCGGCCCGGTTCGCGCGGTGGTGTCGTGGATCTACCCGACCACTGACTTCCGGCCCTTCCCGATCCTGCAGCACTATGACGGCTTCACCCCCAAGCTCGATCGATGGACAGCCGACTTCGTCCGTGGTCCGCAGGCTCCGCGTTACGTCGTCTACGAGCGCTTCGCCATCGACTCGCGCGTGGATCGCTGGGAACCGCCCGAGACGATGCTGGCGATGCTCTGCCGCTACCGTTTCGTAACGGGCGACAAGCAGTGGCAGCTCTTCGAACGCAGGAAGAGCAACGCCTGCGGCGAGCGGCGGCGGATCGATGTGGTCGAAGGGCGCGTCGGCGAGGAGATCTACACACCGTTGGGCAACGACGACGAGATCGTCGTCGGG
>JANPDB010000101.1:0-11296 GCA_031431255.1 Acidimicrobiia bacterium
ACGAGCGAGACCATGTCTTCGGAGCGTGTCTCTGCCCACTTCACCGGCACACCGAGCGCTCGGCAGGCGGCGGCAGCCACGATGTACTCCACGTACATGGCGGCTTTGGGCCCGAACCCTCCGCCGACCCACGGGCACACCACACGGATGTCACCGTGCTCCATGCCCAGCATGGCAATAAGCGCTTCGTGCGCCGCGTGTGGGGCTTGGTGCGACACCCAACAGGTCAAGGTGCCCGGACGTTCGCCTGGCTCGGCGAGGATGCCGTTGTTCTCCATCGGAGCGCCGGCGAGGCGCTGGCTGACCATGGTCACCTCAGCGATGGCGTCGGCACCTTCGAACGGGTCGACGTCCTGGCCGTGCTCGGTTCCGAAGCACACGTTGGAACCGTGCTCCGGAAACAGGATGGGGGCATCCGGGAGCAGTCCCTGCTGCGGGGTCACGATGGCCTTGAGCGTCTCGTACTCCACGATTACGGCCTCGGCAGCATCGGCGGCGGCAGACTTCGACGTCGCGACCACAGCGGCCACGATGTCGCCGACGAATCGCACGACGTCTTTGGCGAAGATCGGTCGATTGAGCGTGGGGGGCATCATCGGGAAGCCCTGGAACGACGGGAGCCCGAGGTCGTTTCCGGCGTGATACACCGCCTTGACGCCCGGCCTGGTCTCGGCTTCCGAGACATCGACGCTCAGCACCTTTGCGTGTGCCTGGGTGGAGCGGACGAACGCGACGTGCAAGGTGCCGGCGGGCGCCAAGTCGTCGAGGTACTTCCCGCTTCCCGTCAGAAGGGTCGGGTCCTCCATGCGTTGTACCGCATTGCCCAAGATCGATCCTGCAGCTGCCATGGCGATCCTTTCACGTACACGTCGTGACCTGTCGGGGCTCGATTACCCCGGTGTGACGAACGTTACGTCAAACGACACCGAGACGTTGCGAATCGCGGACCGGACGCGTGAGCATCGTCCTCGTGATCGCCGGAGTGCCTGGTGGCGCTGGTCGAGCGGGTCAGCCGACGCCGGCGGCGCGGAACTGGACGCTCACCCGCGGACCGATCGGTCGGGCCGTCTTGGGGATCGCGTGCTCCCACGTTCGCTGACAACTGCCTCCCATGACGATCAGATCCCCGTGGTCGAGCACCAGGCGAAGCGATGCGCCTCCGCCACGAGGCCGCAGTGCGAACGTGCGGGACGCACCGAGTGAGAGGATCGCCACAACGGTGTCGTTGGTGGCGCCGCGTCCGATCGTGTCGCCGTGCCAGGCCACGCTGTCGCTCCCGGTTCGGTAGAAACACATTCCGGTGCTGGTCAGGTCTTCGCCGAGCTCCTCGCGATAGTGCTCCGAGAGAACGGTGCGGGCCTCGACCAGCGCAGGCCAGGGAACCGGCTCGCCGGAGCGGTAGAGACGCAGCAGTCTCGGCACATCGACGACGCTGTCGTACATCTGACGGCACTCAGCCCGCCAGTCGTCAGCAGCGAGAAGACCGTCGAGGAGGTCGAAGCCGTTGTGCATCCATCCACGTTGCACGTCGATCCACGCGCCGCCGGCGAGGTTCGTCCGCTCGGATCGTCGGAGATCGTGGAACGCCGCCCCCTCCTTGCTGGGGTCAGTGTCGTCCTGGACACCCGTCCACAAGGAGATTTGGACGCCGAAGCTCACGAAGCAAGCCTAGCAAACGCGCACGAACGTGCGTTCGCTCAACCGATCGCTCAACCGGTCGCAATTGCCGGAGATAGCGGCCCCGGTAGTGTCGGCCTGGTGCGAACCATCGGGTTGCTCGGTGGGATGTCGTGGGTGTCGACCGAGCACTATTACCGATTGATCAATGCCGAGGTCGGTGCCCGGTTGGGGACGGAGCACTGTGCCCGGCTGACGTTGTGGCAATCGGACTTCGCGGTCATCGCCGAGCTCCAACGGGCGGGCCGGTGGGACGATGCCGGCGAGATCCTGGCCGAAGGGGCCAGGGCCTTGGTGGCCGCGGGCGCTGACCTCGGGTTCCCGTGCTCGACACCACCCTGCTGCACGCACGCCGGATTGTCGACGTCGCTCTCGCGTCGGTCCGTCCACCCGCGCCGGGAGACAACAGCGCATCGGGCCTTGTCGACCTAGCTCGATCGGCTCGTCTCGTCGAGGAAACGGACGACGGCGTCATTGAAGAGGTCGTTGCGGTCTCCGGCAACCATGTGCCCGGCGCCGGCCACGTCGACGAGCTGCGCATGCGGGGTCAGTGAGAGGAACTGTTGTGCTCCTTCCTCGCTGAGCAGATCGCTCGTGCGCCCGCGCACGAGCAGAGTGGGCACGGTGAGGCGGCGGGCGGCTTCTTCGAAACGGTCCGCGTCGGTCAAGGTCGAGCGGGTCTCTTCGGTGCTGCCGAGCCGACCGCTGATGAACCGCGGATCCCAATGCCAGAACCAGCGACCGTCAGCGCGCTGACGAAGGTTCTTCCGAAGCCCGGAGAGATCTGAGGGCCGCGGTCGATGCGGGTTGTACGCCGCGATGGCGTCGGCCACGTCGTCGAGCGACGCGAAGCCGTGGTCCATGTTCGCCATCATGAACGAACCGATGCGATTGCGCCCCTGCTCTTCGAGTCTCGGGGCCACATCGACCAGTACAAGCGCCCGGGCGACGCGACCTCCGTCTTCGGCCTCGCCGACGGCAGTCAGTGACGAGAGGCCGCCGAGCGACGCGCCGACGAGAACCGGCGGCTCTGCCAAGCTTTCGGCGAGTGCGAGCACATCAGCAGCGAACGCATCCATCGTGTAATCGCCGTCGGCGGCCCATTCGCTCTCGCCATGGCCGCGGAGATCGACTGTAAGAGCGAACCATCCTCGACGGGCGAGCACTTCGAGCGTGGTTCCCCAGGCGTGGCGGGTCTGTCCTCCGCCGTGCAGGAGAACGACCGGCGGACTCGCTGGGTCGCCGGCCACATCAGCGGCGAGTCGAATACCGTTGCTTCCGATCAGCTCGATGCGTCGCGGTTCGAGATGATCGGTCATCGCATCTCCTGTCGTGTCGGGTTCATGACCCAACCGAGCGTACCGGTGCCCGTGATCCTGGACCGGGGGAACGCATTTTCGATCGGGGCGTCGATACGAGCGGAGCGCAACGCTGGGTCATCTCCGTTGAGCGTTCGGCGACAGACCAGTAGCACGCACGAGGGCCGGCCGTCTCGTGGCGTGCGCCCGCAAGAACCGTGGAGTCGTCGGTCAGGAGGCGCTCGCAAACGGGTCGGCTGTTGTCGACGGCAACCCGTCGACCAGCACGCTCGCTTTCGGTACCCGACGAGCATGGGTGAGCGCTGCGTCGAGGAACCGCTGCACGATGGCGGAGGTGTTGGTCGTCGCCACCGGTCCGATGGATCCGAGCGGAACCGGCAGCCCGGCGCTGCGGAGGATGTCGTCGACGACGGCCGCGTCGGTGAGATCGAAATGCTGTGCGTCAAGAAGCCCGACCGCAACGGTGTGGGTGCCGGCGCGCACGATGTCGCGGAGCGTTGCGTCCTCCGTTTCGCCACTGCCGCTGGACGTCACGACGAGTGACGGAACCTTTGTCGGCGTGGTCGCTGCGTCAGCGAAGAGCCGGCCGTCAAGGTCGAACACTGCGGCGACGCGTTGGTCGTGGAGGCTGATGTTGAACGCAATCGATCCGGCGAAGGAGTGACCGCCGACGGCGATCCGGTCCTGATCCACCGGACCGACGAGAGCTTCGAACGCGGCGCTTGCGATCAGGTCGAGCGACGCCGCGACCTGTTCCGTCCGCTTCGTGCCGAGAACCGTGTTGGGCATCATTGCCGCCGTTTCAGCCGCCAGGTCTGTCTGGAGCGCAACGACGACATAGCCACGGCTGGCGAGATGCTCCGCGAGCGATGTCGACAAGGCGATGATCGACCCGAACCCGGGCGCCAGTACGACCACCGGTCGGGGCGGGTTGGCGGAAAGAGGAACGGCCCCGACTCGCGCGCTTGTTGTCAGCGTCGCGAACTTGTCGACGGGCAGCCCCGACCCGGCGAGCACCTTCGCGTCGACGTAGGGATGCTGGCCGCCCCCGGTGTTGGCCTCCGCCGGGAAGAAGGCGATGGCGTCAGGCATGGGCAGACCGACGACCCCGACACTGAACGGGCCTCCGGGAGCGGGGAGAACGGACATGGCCGTTCGGTCCGTGTCGTTCGAGGATCTCATTGCCATCGTGTTGATCGGGCGCGTCGCCGTCGGGAAGTGCGCAGCGGCGCTCGTCGGGGGCTCGACGACCGATGTCGAAGAGTGGGCTCCGGCAGAGCCCGCTGAACGTGATCCGCCGTCCGAGCAACCCACTGCACCAATGGACAACAGGACGACAACGGCGACGAAGTTCCGAGTTGCATGCATGACGAGCTCCTTGTAATCAGCATCGGGCTGTCCGGTGATGACGAACTCAGCATCGGGCTAAGGCAACGTGGAGGGCATCGGGCGAAGCCCCTCAGATAGGAACGCCCTCGGTCACGTCGACGATGTCGACGCCTTCTTCAATGCGAACAGATCTGAGGACGCGCGCCCGATGTGCGAACGGGCGCCTTAGGCACACCATGAATGCGGAGCACGCTTCGTACCGACCGAGAAAGAGACCTCGATGACCCACCACCTTGACCTTCCGACTACCCGACTGCAATCAACGACGGAGAGCCAGGCCAGTTCGACTGACGTTCTCGTGATCGGCGGTGGTGCGGCCGGTTTGACGGCCGCTCTTGTCCTCGCCCGCGCCCGACACCGCGTGACGGTCGTCGACAACCGGACCTATCGCAATGCGACCGTCGACGAGTTCCATGGGTTCCCTACCCGCGACGCAACCGCGCCCGGCCGACTTCTCGCGGACGCCCGCCAGGAGCTGCGCACCTACGGGGTCACCGTCGCGGCGTCAACCATCATCGATGTCAACACAACGGATCGGCGCGTGACCGTCGAGATGGCCGACGGCACCTCCATCGACGCGGCCGCCATGCTGCTCGCCACGGGGGTGCACGACGAGCTTCCCGCGATCGACGGCCTCGCCGATCGATGGGGGAAGTCGGTGTTCAATTGCCCGTTCTGCGACGGCTGGGAGCAACGTGACAAGCCGGTCGTCGTCATCGACGCGGCCCCGGGCGCCGATCACCTCGTGACCCTGCTCCGGTCCTGGACTCCCCACGTCACGACCGTTGCGTCCGGCGACGTGGCCGCGCTCGTCGGAGACGGAACAACGCTGAGCAGCGTCGTGCTTCGCGATGGCCGCACGATCACTGCTTCCGCGGCGTTCGTGAAAGCTCCGGTCCGGCCGCGCAGTGCGCTTGCCCGACAGCTGAGCTGTGACCTCGATCAAGATGGCTACATCGTCACCGACGAGAGTGGGGCTACGAGTCACCCGCTCATCTGGGCCGCCGGTGATGTGCGGCGGGCTCCTCCGCTCCCGCACCAAGTGGTCCTGGCTGCAGCCGACGGCTCCACTGCGGCTATCGCCATGCACAAGGCTTTCGTGATGAGTCACTGATCGGCCGACGGACTCCACGTGCTGTGGAGCCCGCGGCGATCGCCGTGCACAAGACCTTCGTGATGAGTCACTGATCCGCCGAGGGGATCCACGTGCTGTGGAGCCCGCAGGAGATCTGACGGGGAATGCGGACGCTGGCGACCGGCGGGCTCGTGATGTCAGCGGCATCGAGCACCACGAGATCGGTTCCCTGACCAGCGGGAGAGTGCACGAACCCGACCAGCCAGCCGCCATCGGCTTCGACTGGTCGCGCCGGGTCGCCGACGAACACGAGATCGCCCGGTTGGGCGTCCCCGAACCTCCGCTCGACCTGGCCCGTGGTGAGGAGATCGTGACGGCGTACAGTCCCGTCTCCGACGGTCCAAAGAGCACTCGGGAGCACGTCGATCGAATGCTCATTGGTTGTTGCGAACCGTCGGGCTGTCCTGTCGAGTACCTCTGTGTGCATGGTCCCGGAGGCCGCAGTAAGAGTCCACCGCTCGAGCGACGGGGTGATGCAGTGAAGGACGATGTCGTCGCGATCGTCAAAGGCGTGGACCGGATGCGGAGCGCCGCGGCCCGTCGGGATCCAGGTGATGTGTGCCTCGCCGTCGCGGGGTGCGACGCCGATGAAGCCGTCGGCCAGGAACACCAAACGGTCGCGAGTGATCGCCAGATCGTTGATCCAGGTCGGCGCACCCGCTATCGGGTGGCTTGTCCTGGTGAAAGCACCGGCTGAGATCACCACGTACGCCTGCTCTCCGGACGCGGAGACCGCGAGAACGTGGAGGTTCCCACCGATGGGGTCACGCTTCGGAAAGGCGACAAGGCCGCGAGCGTGACCGGCGAGATCCACACGTCGAAGCGTTTCCAGATCCGTCGTCAGCTCGTAGGCGAGCGAGCCGTCGCCGAACGCCAGGATCGAGCCGCCGAACGCGACGATGGAGCCGGCGACGACATCCGGGCCGGAGTTGCGCGGGCCCGGTGACTGGTTCACCCCAAGTCGATTCGCCACGGTGTCGGTGATGACCCAACGACTCCGATACGAGATGGTTCCACCGGAGTCCAGATGGACCGAGTGAACGACACCATCGTGCGCGGCGAACTCGCCGACACCTGCGCTCGGGATGTCTGAGTCGGGCCCGATTCCGACGAACGTGCCCGATAACCCGGCGGGGAGAGTTCCCTGCGCAATGAGCGCATCCATGGTGCTCTCGTCGGAGGCCCCGATGCCGCTGTTCGGCGGCCTCGCGGGCAGATTGGGCGTCGCCATGCAACCATGGTGGAGCTAAGGCCTCGAAGTCGGCATCGGGTGCGACCCCTCAGATGACGAGTCTCGGTCAGTCGATACCGAGCCGTTGGGCAACAGCGGCGGCGTCGACCCGGCTGCTCACCCCGAGCTTGCGCAAGATGTTCGAGACGTGGACGCTTGCCGTCTTCTCGGACACGAACAGCTCGGTGCCGATCTGGCGGTTGGTGCGCCCGGCGGCCACCAAGGCCAGGACTTCATTCTCCCGCGGTGTCAGCCCGAGGGCCTCGGCGGAGCTCTGACCGAGGATCACCCGGGTTGGGGCCTCGATGCTGATTCGGGTCCGGCGTGAGACTGCCTCGATCTCGGCGAGCAGAGGCGCAGCGCCGAGCTCCGACGCGATCAGGTGGGCGTGGCGGATCGACGACGCCGCACGATCAGCGGAGCCCGCCAACGCCGCTGCTTCCGCTTCGCGCAGCAGTGTCGTCGCGGTCATCCATCGATCGCCGAGCTCGTTCCATCTCGCTGTCGCCTCGGCCCATGCGTCGGGGTCGGACACGGTCAGGCGCGTGAGGCTCGCAACCGCATGTGCGAGGTGTGCCGTCGTGTCAGGTTTCAGGCCGGCGGGAGACCGCTCGGCAAACGATCGAGCGAGATCGATTCGCTCCCGGAGGACCGAAATCGCCTCCGCCACGTTGATCGTTTCGCGGCGTGCGCGCTCGTCGAGTGTCCGTTCAACGGCGGCTGCGACACCGAGCATGGCAAATCGCGCTGCCCACAGCACCGACGTCGTCCGCGTCGACTCCCAGCCCGGCTCCGCGGCGCGAGCTGCCTCGGTCCAATTCCCCAGGGCAAGGTGGACATCCGCCGCAGTGGCCTCGAGCACGGAGCGATGCCACCCGTCGACCGGTTGTGCTTCAGCTTCGGCAAGCTGGCCGAGTGCTCGGTCGGTGTCACCGCGCCGGGCGGCGAGCATCGCCCTTGCCCGCGCCACCCGGAGGAGACCAACGGGCAGCGTGTTGGGAATGGGGTGGCGGGCGAGAACCGAGGCCGCTTCCGTCCAACGGCCGAGGCGGGTGAGCGATTCGGCCGCGAGCGAGTCGAAGTAGCCACCGAAGCCCTGATCGAGACCGGTGAGTTGTCCCTCGGCCACTGCGTCGAGGCAGGTGTTGAGGGCGGCATGGTTGTGGCCGGCGTCGAGGAGGGCAACGGCGAGGTAGACCGTCGCCAAGGCGCGATCCTGGGCGCCGGTCGCGGCGGCAACGGCCTGCCGACAGAGATCGACCGCCTCTTCAGGGTCGCCCTGGTTGCTCCTGACGACACCGAGCACGCGGCGGGCCATGGCCCACGCCACGGGTTCCTCGTCAGGGGTTGGGACGAGGTCGAAGACCTTCCCACACCAACGTTGCGCCTCTTCGTAGTGGCCGGACATCAGCTCCGCCTGGCCCAGACCGGAAAACACCCGGGCGACCTCAGCCCCCTCCTCCCCGGACAGCAACTCTGCTGCCTGTCGGAACTCGACCCGGCTTTCGTCGAGTTGCCCACTGGACCACAGGTAACGGCCGAGCCGCTCGTGGCCCCACGCCGCGCCGAGCCGAGGCGGCCCGACCGCGAACGCGGCGCGCGCCAGCTCCACTGAGCGCTTGTTGCCGACGGTGGAAGTGGCGATGTCCGCGGCCTGCCACAGGCGATCTGCCCGGCTCGTCGACGAGGCACGCTCGCCGACCCTGTCCCAGAGCTCGAACGCCCGCTCGAGGTGACCGAAGGCGGCACCCGGAGCGAATCCTTCGGCCGCATCCGCGGCAGCGAGCAGAGCCAGGAAGGCTCCCGCGATGTCTCCCGAACGGTCGAGGTGAAAGGCGAGTTCGCCCGCCCGATCGGCGCGCCGCAACACTTCGGCGGGCTGCTCCTGCAGTACTTCGGCGATTCTGCGGTGGAGCCGGAGTCGCTGCGGCGGCAACAGGTCGGCGTAGACGACCTCGCTCAGGAGCGGGTGCCGGAATCGATACGTTTCGCCCTCGACGACGAGCAGTTGTGCGTCGATCACCGTCCTCAAGGCGGCTTCGACCTCACTGTCCGCCAGAGCAACGATGGATGAAAGAAGCTCGTGATCGGTTTCGCGACTGATCGTCGCGACTGCGGCCAACACCTGGCGCTCCGCTTCGTCAAGGCCGGCGATCTCCGCGGAGATCAAGTCGGACAACACGATCGGGATGGTCTCGCCGGCAAGGTGCGCGGCGACGAGTTCTCTGGTGAAGAACGGGTTTCCTCCGCTCCGTGCAACGACTTGGTCGATGAGCGCAATCGGCGCCGGCCCGCCGATGAGCGTGGAAATGCGCGCCGCGACCTCTTCGCGTTCGAGCCCGTTCAGCTGGAGCCGATGAACTGACGCAAGCCGCGTCAGCTCGGCCAACCGGCGTCGCTGTGTCGGGTGAACGGCGACTTCGTTGGCGCGGTAGGTCCCCACGAGCACGACCCGCTCGTCGATGAGGTTGCGGGCGAGGTACTCGAAGAGGTCCCACGTCACCGCGTCCGCCCAGTGAAGGTCTTCGAACCCGACCACCACAGCGTCGGCCCCGGCGAGGTGCGTGATCAGCTCGAGCACGGCGACGAACAAACTTCCCTGCGGAGAGTCGGACGGTTCGGGCGCCACCAAACCGGGGGCGTACCACTGCTGTAACGGCGCGAGATCCGGCGTCTCTGCCAACAGGTCCGGCGACGATCGGCGGACACGGCGAAGCAGGTCGGCGAGAGGCGCCAGCGGAATGGTGTCGCCGCCGATGTGTGTCGACCTTCCGAGGAACACGGCGACGCCGGCACGCGAAGCCCCCTCGCTCACGATTGTCGTCTTTCCGATGCCCGCCTCTCCGCCGACCAACACGACGGAGGGCAGTCCGTTGCGAGCGTCGGCGACGGCTCGTTGGAACGCGGCCAACTCCACCCGCCGCCCCACGAAGTCCTGCTGAGACGGATGGTCAGACACGATGCCTTTCAGTATTGCGTGTGCGGACTCAGCCGTCCGTTCCAGCGGAGCCCGGCGCAATCTGAGGGTCCGCGGCCGATGCGGGTGGCCACCCCTTAGGACGATCGTGATCGTCGTCCTCGACGAGAGATCACCCGTCGATTCCTGCATCAGTCACGCAACAACTGCCCACGTCACCGTTACCGAACCCAAGGAGTCATCATGCACGGCCGTCCACTGCCCCAGTCCCTCAGCCAAACCCACGAGAGCGATCCCAATCGCTGGCGCGTCCTCGGGGTGCTCGTACTCGCGCTTCTCGTCACGTCGATCGACCACACCATCATCAACGTCGCGATGCCCCGGCTCGTCAGCGATCTCGGAGCCAACTCGGCCCAGCTGCAGTGGATCGTTGCGTCGTACACGATTGTCTTCGCCGGTCTGCTGCTCACCGCCGGAAGCCTCGGCGACCGGTTCGGGCGCCGAAATGCGCTGCTAGCGGGACTTGCCACCTTCCTCTCCGGATCCGTCGTGGCGGCCACGGCGGGTTCGACCAGCGCGCTCATCACCGGCCGCTGCGTCATGGGCGTCGGCGGTGCGCTGATCATGCCGACGACGCTGTCGATCCTCGTTAACGTTTTCGGCGATCCGCGCGAGCGCGCCAAGGCCATCGCCGCCTGGACCGCGGCGAGCGGCGTTGGGATCGCCATCGGCCCCATCGTCGGCGGCGCGCTGATGCGGAGCTTCTCGTGGTCGTCGGTGTTCTGGATCAATGTGCCGCTGCTCGTGGGGGCGTTCGTCGGAGCTCTTCACGTGGTGCCCGATTCCCGCGACCCGCACGCCACGAAGCTCGACCCGGCCGGGGCGGTTCTGTCCATCGCCGCGATCGGCTCGCTCGTGTACGCCATCATCCAGGCTCCCGAGCGCGGGTGGACTTCGACAGCCTCGCTCATCAATTTCGCTGTCGGGACCGTCATCGGGATCGTCTTCGTCGCATGGGAGATGCGTCGCGACGATCCGATGCTCGACATCCGCCTGTTCCGTAGCCGGGGCTTCTCGGCCGGCAGCATCGCCCTCACCCTCCTCTTCTTCGCCATGGCCGGCACGGTGTTCCTGCAGGCGCAGTATCTCCAGTTCGTCCTCGACTACACCCCACTCGCGGCCGGCTTTGCGCTGGTTCCGGCGGCGATCGGCATGCTTCTCGGCACCGGAGCCGGGGCCCACCTCGCAGCCATGCACGGGGGACGGATCACCGTCACCGTCGGCACCATGGCCGCCGCCGCCGGCGTCGCGGTACAGGCCGCGCTGGTCGACGGCGGTTCGTACGTCCCGACAGGCGTCGGTCTTCTGTTGTTCGGTCTCGGTGCGGGCATTGCCATGCCTGCCGCAACCGAGATGATCATGGCAACGCTCCCTCCGGCCCGCGCGGGAGTCGGCTCAGCCGTCAACGACACCGTCCGAGAGTTCGGAGGAGCCCTCGGCGTCGCCGTCATCGGCAGCGTGGCCGCCACCAGCTACGCCTCGTCGATGCACCGCGAACTCGGGAGCTTCCCCGGTCTCACCGCCACGGACCGCACCATGTTCGCCAACAACCTCGGTGCCGCCCTCCA